>NZ_JBFRVM010000170.1:0-30385 GCF_041475145.1 Vibrio sp. 10N.222.49.A3 | reverse complement strand
GTAATGAATTGACTGTGCCGAATAACTACAAGTAGTTAAACGTATTGGTCACTCAGTTCATTGAAATCAGTTTTGATTCCGAAGAATCTGTTTTATCTAACGATAAAACGTTTTGATATTCATCAACGAGTGCCCACACAGATTGATAGGTTTAAATTGTTAAAGAGCTTTTCCTTTTTGAGCTTCGCTCAAAACGGACGGCCATTTTAGCGATTTAAGTTTTAGTGTCAACCACTATTTTCAAAACTTTTTTCAAGCGCTTAGCTTGGCTAATTTGACCTGCTGATTCGTTTTCGCTTTTGAAACCAAAGCTTCGAAGCCATCCCGTGTCAGCGAGGTGGCATTATAGAGATTTCGATCACACTGGCAAGCCCTTTTTGAAGTTTTTCTCGTTTTTTTATTCGTTCGATTAAAAAGAGCACAAAACGCCTCAAAAGTAGGCTTTTCTCTTACATCTCTTGCAGTTTCTTAGAGAATAAAGAGACTTTTTCCCAGTTCGTGTACTCAACTTCCTTGGTTGTATCCGTTTCTCCACCTGTCATATTCATAATGAAGCGAATCATCGTTTTATCGAACCAGTTATAACGTGGGTAATAGAGGGCACCAGCAAATACACCGATTAACGTCGGCTGCCACGGAGACTTTATAAGAAACTTCTTAATATAGGCGCTACCTTCAGGAGTATCTTTGCCTTGGTCTTCTTTACGAGCTGTTAAGTTAACGCAAAAGAAAGCAACTTTGTTTGATTGCAACTGAGCAAGGTTGGCATCAATAAACTGATATAGCTTCTTATTAAGGTGGCCGTAACGAATAGATGCGCCAATCAAAACTCGGTCGTATTGAGCAAAGTCGACATTACCAACGGTGTGCAGATCTTGAAGCTCACATTCGAACTCATTCATTTCTTCTTTTACATAGTTCAAGATTTTCTTGGTCTGCCCTTCACGGCTTGAATACAAAAATAGAGCTTTTGCCACAATATGTCCTTAGCTACGCCAAAACGTAGGGGTCAATAAAATTAATAATGTGAATATCTCTAAACGGCCAAACAGCATGGATACGATTAACACCCATTTGGCCTTGTCATTCACATCGCCGAAGTGCATTGCCACTTCACCTAAGCCTGGACCAAGGTTATTCAATGTTGCAGCTACAGCAGAGAAAGCGCTTAGCTCATCCATCCCCGTAGCAATAAGAGCCAACATACAAACCACAAAAACTAATGCGTATGCAGAGAAGAAGCCCCAAACCGCATCAACGACACGTTGTGGTAGCGCCGAACCACCAACCTTGATGGTATAGACAGCACGCGGGTGAACAAGACGCTTCATTTCACGAGCACCCTGTAAAGTAAGCAGTAATATTCGAATGACTTTCATACCGCCACCCGTTGAACCTGCACAACCACCTATAAAAGAAGAGAACAGAAGCAACACAGGTAAGAATAGCGGCCACTCAGAGAAACCGGTGGTGGTGAAGCCTGCGGTTGTTGAAATAGATACTGTCTGGAACAAGGCTTGATCGAAAGCATCATAATACGAATCGTAAGAGTGATGATTCAGCAGTAATAAGAAACAAACTAAGAACAGGACGACTTGAATAAAGATAAAAGCGCGAAACTCAGGGTCTTTCCAGTAATATTTAGGATGCACGCCACCAGAAGCAAATGCCGCAAAGTGAAGAGAATAGTTACATGCAGATATAAGAAGGAACACGACCGTAATCATGTTGATAGCAGGGCTATTGAAATAACCCATACTTGCATCGTGAGTCGAGAACCCACCAATCGCAATAGTTGAGAAACTATGACTGATGGCATCAAAGAAACTCATGCCTGCAAGCCAAAATGCCATCGCACAAGCAATAGTTAAGCTTAAATAGATGTACCAGAGCGCTTTTGCCGTTTCAGCAATACGCGGGGTCATCTTACTGTCTTTTACTGGACCCGGTATTTCAGCACGATATAGCTGCATACCACCGATGCCCAGAACAGGAAGGATGGCTACCGCCAATACGATGATACCCATACCACCAAACCATTGCAGGAATTGGCGGTAAAATAGAATTGCTTTAGGGAGATCATCGAGGCCAACAATTACGGTTGCACCTGTCGTTGTTAATGCAGAAAACGATTCAAAAAAGGCATCAGTAACGGAAACGCTCGGATTATCCGCGATCAAAAACGGCAACGCACCAGCACTACCGATTACCGTCCAGAACAACACCACAATGAGAAAGCCATCTCGCGCCTTCAATTCATGTTTATAGCGTCGGTTTGGAAACCAGCAAGTTGCTCCACAAAATAATAGAACGAAGAAAGTCGTCACAAATGGCACACCCGCACCATCTCTATAGATCAGTGCGACGAGCGCAGGTGCGAGCATTGATACACTAAAAAGTGCTAATAATAATCCGACGATTCGAATGATTGAGCGAAATTGCATGAGCTATTGAACGAAGCGAAATGCTTCACACTTCCTAGTTGTCTTTGACTTTCGTTACCAGTGCCTTAGCACCGCTTTTATTGATCATGGTTTGGGTAAACGAATCTACCTGAAGGAGCTCTATTTCAATAATAAGCTCAACTTGAACACCATAATCCGCTTGGACTTCAACAGCCTGATGCTGAGCCATAATGGATTGCGCGATTGGCACAAAACCATAGTCTAACTCTAGCCGTAATTTTGTGGTTATTTTTTTCTCGATAGTTTGAAGCAGCTTGAGAGCTTGTTGCACTCCACCACCGTAAGCCTTTACTAGGCCACCCGTTCCAAGCTTGATTCCGCCAGAATAACGAGTAACAACAGCCGTCAGTTCACCAACACCAGAACCAGACAGTTGCGCCAAGATAGGCTTACCCGCAGTACCAGATGGCTCTCCATCATCACTAAAGCCCCACTTCATCGAGTCTTCAGGTCGCCCTGCAGCAAAGCCCCAACAGTTATGTCGCGCTGAAGAATGCTCTTTTTTTACCTGTTCAACGAACTGCTTAGCAGCTTCTACACTTGGAGTATGAGCAAGATGAGTAATAAAAACGCTCTTTTTTATCTCTTCTTCAAATAAAGCCGACGCTGACGGTATTAAATAGGGCTGTTCATTCATATCGTTAACTTAATTATTAAGAGCGGCGAAGTGTATCACGCGTGAATAATAAGGGTTAGAGGATCTGTGCTGTCGCACAATGTTAAACAATTGTTTAAAAAATGTATTGAAATTAATCAAGCAGAGGTACAGACTAGAATAACTGGTCTTACCAGGTGCTCTACAATAATAGAAAGATAACAAGATTCTCTCAAACAATCGTGGATTGTATGTCATGGAGATAGACAATGATTTACCAAGCTAACACCCTACAGGTAAAGGAATTACAAGATGGTATTGCGGAATTAAACTTCTGTGCACCGGCATCTGTAAACAAACTCGACCTTGCAACTTTAGAATCACTAGATAAAGCGTTAGATGCCCTTAATGCTCACGCAGGATTACGTGGTTTAATCTTAACTTCAAACAAAGACGCGTTCATTGTGGGCGCAGACATCACTGAATTTCTTGGCCTATTTGCTAAGCCAGAAGCAGAACTTGATGAATGGTTAAGATTCGCTAATTCAATCTTCAGCAAGCTCGAAGACCTTCCTGTCCCAACTCTTTCAATGATGCGTGGCCATGCCCTTGGCGGCGGCTGTGAATGTGTACTCGCTACCGATTTCCGTATCGGTGACAAGACCACCAGCATAGGTCTACCAGAAACCAAACTTGGCATCATGCCTGGTTTTGGTGGTTGTGTGCGCCTACCTCGTGTTATCGGTGCTGACAGCGCGATGGAAATTATCACTCAAGGCAAAGCATGCCGTGCAGATGAAGCGCTTAAAGTTGGCTTGTTAGATGCGATTGTTGAAACAGACCAACTACTAGAATCAGCGATCAACACGGTTTCTTTGGCAGCCAATGAGAAACTTGATTGGCAGCTACGCCGCAAACAAAAAACGTCAGCGCTTTCACTAAGCAAACTAGAAGCGATGATGAGCTTTACCATGGCTAAGGGCTTAGTGGCTCAAAAAGCAGGGCCTCACTACCCAGCTCCGATTACTTCTGTGATTGCAATTGAAGAAGCAGCGCGCAGCGATCGCGATGCGGCGTTAGACATCGAACGCAAACATTTCGTTAAGCTAGCAAAATCTGAAGAAGCGAAAGCACTGGTTGGCCTGTTCTTAAATGACCAATACATTAAAGGCTTAGCAAAACAGGCTGGTAAGTCTGCGAATAAAGCAACTGAACGCGCAGCAGTACTTGGCGCTGGCATCATGGGTGGCGGTATTGCTTACCAGTCAGCATTGAAAGGCGTGCCAGTGATGATGAAAGACATCGCACAAGCGTCTCTTGATCTTGGTATGAACGAAGCTTCTAAGCTGTTGAATAAACGCTTATCACGCGGTCGCCTAGATGGGTTCAAGATGGCAGGTATTCTGTCTTCTATTACTCCAAGTCTACATTATGCAGGTGTTGAGCAATCGGATGTGATTGTGGAAGCGGTTGTAGAAAACCCTAAAGTAAAAGCGGCAGTTTTGAGCGAAGTGGAAGGTCTGGTGGGTGAAGACACGGTTCTTACATCAAACACCTCAACGATTCCAATCAACCTGTTAGCGAAATCTTTAAAGCGCCCTGAAAACTTCTGTGGCATGCACTTCTTTAACCCAGTACACCGCATGCCTTTGGTTGAGATCATCCGTGGCGAACATACTTCAGAAGAAACCATTAATCGCGTAGTCGCTTACGCAGCGAAAATGGGCAAATCCCCTATCGTTGTTAATGACTGCCCTGGCTTCTTCGTAAACCGTGTACTTTTCCCTTACTTTGGCGGTTTCAGCATGTTGCTACGCGACGGTGCTGACTTCACTAAGATCGATAAAGTCATGGAGCGCAAGTTCGGTTGGCCAATGGGCCCTGCGTACCTATTAGATGTTGTTGGTTTAGACACAGCACACCATGCCCAAGCAGTAATGGCGCAAGGTTTCCCTGAGCGTATGGGTAAAGAAGAGCGTGATGCGATTGACGCGCTTTATGTCGCTGAAAAATACGGCCAGAAGAACGGCAGCGGTTTCTACACGTACAGCGTAGACAAACGTGGTCGTCCTAAGAAGACCTTCTCTGAAGACATTCTTCCTATCTTGGCTGACGTATGCCAACAGCCACAAGACTTTGATGACCAGACCATTATCCAACGTGTGATGATTCCTATGATCAACGAAGTGGTGCTTTGTTTAGAAGAAGGCATCATCGCGACACCGCAAGAAGCGGATATGGCACTGGTTTACGGTTTAGGCTTCCCTCCATTCAGAGGCGGCGTATTCCGCTACTTAGACAGTGTGGGTATTGGTAACTTCGTTGAAATGGCGAAGAGCTACCAAGACTTAGGTGCAATGTACCAAGTTCCTCAACTATTGCTTGATATGGCAGCGAAGGGCGAAAGCTTTTACGACGGTCAACAAGCCAGTTCTCTGTAACCCACATTTGGAAAAGGAATAGCAAAATGAAAAATGTAGTTGTTGTTGATTGCCTTCGTACCCCAATGGGACGTTCCAAAGGTGGAGCTTTCCGTCACACTCGTGCTGAAGATCTATCTGCACATTTGATGAAAGGCATTTTAGAGCGCAACCCAGAAGTAAACCCTGTCGAGATTGAAGACATTTACTGGGGTTGTGTACAACAAACGCTAGAGCAAGGCTTCAACGTTGCACGTAACGCTGCTTTGCTTGCTGGCCTACCGATTGAGATTGGTGCGGTAACGGTCAACCGTTTATGTGGTTCATCTATGCAAGCTTTGCATGATGCAACTCGCTCTATCATGGTTGGCGATGCTGAAATCTGCCTGATCGGTGGTGTCGAACACATGGGTCACGTACCAATGAACCATGGTGTTGATTTTCACCCTGGCATGTCTAAACACGTAGCGAAAGCTGCCGGTATGATGGGCCTAACCGCTGAGATGCTAGGCAAAATGCACGGTATTAGCCGTGAAGACCAAGATGCCTTCGCCGCTCGTTCACATGCTCGAGCTCAAGCAGCAACAGTAGAAGGTCGTTTCAAGAACGAAATCCTGCCAACCGAAGCTCACGCAGCAGACGGCTCTCTGTTCACTCTGGATTACGATGAAGTTATTCGCCCAGAAACAACAGTTGAAGGTCTATCTCAGCTGCGTCCTGTATTCGACCCAGCAAACGGAACGGTAACAGCAGGTACTTCATCAGCACTATCTGATGGTGCCTCTGCAATGCTTATCATGAGCGAAGAGAAAGCCAACGCACTTGGCCTGAAGATTCGCGCTCGCGTGAAGTCGATGGCTATCGCTGGCTGCGATCCTTCAATCATGGGTTACGGCCCAGTACCAGCAACTCAAAAAGCACTGAAACGTGCAGGCCTAACCATCGAAGATATGGGTGTGATTGAGCTAAACGAAGCGTTTGCTGCTCAATCTCTTCCATGTGCTAAAGATCTCGGTCTATTGGATGTAGTTGACGAGAAAGTTAACCTTAACGGCGGTGCGATTGCTCTTGGTCACCCACTAGGCTGTTCTGGTTCTCGTATCTCGACGACGCTAATCAACCTGATGGAAGCGCAAGACGTGAAATACGGCTTGGCGACCATGTGTATTGGTTTAGGCCAAGGTATTGCAACGGTATTTGAACGCCCATAGCGATCACTGGTTTTAATACTTGTAGGGTAATCTTTTGTGCAGCTATATTTATATAGCTGCACTTTTTATTACTTGGCATCCAACAATGCATCGATTGCGTTCAGCGAACTCAGCGAGAGAAAAACCAACACTGATATCTATGCACAAAACGCATAGATTCAATGTTGATGTTTCATTATTTTTTCTCGGATGATTCAACTAAAGTTACTTCAGTTTCCTAATATTCCTCCTACGGAGCAGATCATGTTTAAAGCACTTGTACTAAACCAAGAAGACAAAAAAACTATCGCATCAGTTTCTCAAATTGATGAGTCTCAATTACCAGAAGGTAACGTGAAAGTTGATGTGAGCTACTCTTCTTTGAACTACAAAGATGGTTTGGCGATAACAGGTAAAGGGCGCATTGTTCGCAACTTCCCTATGGTTCCTGGCATTGACCTTTCTGGCGTGGTTTCACAATCTGATGACCCGCGCTACAAAGCAGGCGACGAAGTTGTTCTAACGGGTTGGGGTGTTGGTGAAGGTCACTGGGGTGGCATGGCTGAGAAAGCCAGCCTAAACGGTGATTGGTTAGTGCCAATGCCAGCGGGTCTAGACGCTAAGAAAGTCATGGCGATTGGTACCGCTGGTTTCACCGCTATGCTTTGTGTGCAAGCTATCGTAGATGCAGGCATCAAACCAGAAGACGGTGAAATCCTAGTAACGGGTGCTAGTGGCGGCGTAGGCAGCGTGTCTATTACGCTGTTAAACCAACTAGGCTACAAAGTAGCAGCGGTTACTGGCCGAGCTTCAGAAAATGGCGAGCTTCTAAAATCACTAGGTGCAACACGCATTGTAGAGCGTGCTGAATTAGAAGAACCAGCGAAACCACTTGAGAAACAACTGTGGGCTGGTGCTATCGATACAGTAGGTAGCAAAGTACTTGCGAAAGTATTGGCACAAATTGATTACAACGGCGCGGTTGCAATGTGTGGCCTAGCAGGTGGTTTTGATTTACCAACTACAGTAATGCCATTCATTCTACGTAACGTTCGCCTACAAGGTGTGGATTCCGTAATGTGCCCTCGTGAAAAACGTATTAAAGCGTGGGAGCAACTGGCTGAACTACTACCTGAGTCTTTCTACGGCCAAGCGACTAAAGAAGTGCCTTTAGATGGCGCAATTCAAGCTGCAGAAGACATCACTAACGGTCAAATCACTGGTCGCGTAGTCATTAAACTATAGATTCTCAAACATAAAGTTATCAAACCTTAAGCAACAGCTTTAGGCTTGGATAACCCAAAACAACAAAGGGCTGATTTTTATCAGCCCTTTTGCGTTTTTGTTATTCGGGTCTAGTGAGCCCAGACTCAGTCCTAGTTAACCCAAACCGACATCCGCAATTCGTTTTTGAATCAGCTCACCACACTCTTCTTTTACCACTCTTCTTAACCACTGTTGTGAAGCAGAAGAATCACATCGCGAGTGCCAGATCAGTGAGTAATCAAACGGCATAAATTCAAATGGTAATGGCTTGACGACTAAGTCATAACGCTCTGCCACCAAGTAAGCCAAATCAGCAGGTACAGTAATCACCAACGGCATTCTATCGACAATCGCCAATGCCGCTTCAAGGTGATAAGCACGCAGCACCATTTTTCGTGGTTGTTGATTGGCTAAGGCATTGTCTAATAAAGCCTTAACACCATCACTGATCGCAATCATCGCGTGCGGGAGTGATACATAGTCTTCAAGGTTTAAAGGCTTATCGGCTAATGGGTGATTCTTAGATAACAGGCACGACACACCGACCGGCCCCAATACATCTTGATGAAGTGGTGCAACGCTGCCACTCGGGCGACAAATAGCCATATCGACACGTTCGGTGCTGAGTTGCTTAAACAAATGCTCATGCTGCAATGGTGCAAACTCCAAAGAGATGTTCGGCGCTTGCTCATAAATCTTCGGCAGAGCATAAGGCAAGATGGTTTGCATCGCGTAGTCAGTGGTCGCAATCAAAAAGCGCTCGCTGCAATAGTAAGGATCGAAATCACTCGGGCTAAGAAGTTGGCGGAATGATTCTAAAGGTTGGTCAATGCGCTGGCTGATCTCGAGTGCTTTCTTGGTGGGAATAAGGTGCTGACCTTGGCGTGTAAACAGGGGATCGTTGAGTAGTTCTCTTAAGCGCCCTAATACTCGGCTAGTTGCCGATTGGCTTAGGTTAAGACGAAGCGCGGCTTGACTAACACTGCCCTCTTCAATCAATACCTTTAAGGCGACCAGTAAATTCAGGTCTCTACGATAGATGTCTT
Source organism: Vibrio sp. 10N.222.49.A3 (assembly GCF_041475145.1). Lineage (NCBI taxonomy): Bacteria > Pseudomonadati > Pseudomonadota > Gammaproteobacteria > Vibrionales > Vibrionaceae > Vibrio > Vibrio sp. 10N.222.49.A3. The sequence goes on along the minus strand of NZ_JBFRVM010000170.1, from coordinate 21,403 downwards.
CTAATTCCACGCCACTTACCTAGCTGTATACAATTATCATTGGTCACTAAGTTGTTTATAGCATGCTTTAGATAAAAAAAATCCCGCAATTACGCGGGGAAGCCCAAGAAAATCTGGGGATAGTGTCGGAATGTTGTCGTATTGGAATTTGCTTGCTGTATTCGGGTTAGTGCTCTTGCTCCTCGGCTATGCCTTGCCAACGGCGCATCTCTACCCAAATACCAATAATCGTTGCTACTATGCCAAAAATTGGCATTAGAGAGGTCTCTGTCGATGAGCGTAGTACTAACGCACAAAAAGAAATAAAACAGAGAACTGAATAAATTGTTAATCTATCTAATCCTGTCAACATCGCCACTCCTTAGCTAGTTGCCTTTGTTCTAAATTGTTATCAACTTGTTAATTAAGTTATAGGAAATGGTTCCGTTTGCCAAGCACTTATTGCATATTTTTTCTGCAGACGTATTATTCACTCGTTAGATAGATATAGAGATACAAACCATGACATTCAAACCTGAACTGGCAACCCACACTTTAGAAGCTGAAGGCCTGCGTTGCCCAGAGCCAGTAATGATGGTCAGGAAGACAATTAGAAACATGCAGGATGGCGATGTGTTACTGGTAAAAGCTGACGATCCTTCGACAACTCGTGATATTCCGAGCTTTTGTCGATTCATGGATCACCAGTTGGTAGGCCAAGCGACAGAAACGTTGCCTTACCAGTATTTGATCAGAAAGGGATTGGAGGCGTAACGCCCCACCGACTATCAAGTATCAAAAAAGCCGCTCGTACCTTATGTTCTTAAACAGAACTCAGAGTACGAGCGGCTTTTTGTTTATTCGCTTCTAGACTTGTTTTGCAGATGCTCAAGCTGATGCTGAATTTCTCGGATATCTTTTCGCATAGGAATAATATGCGCAACCCGAATCCAAGCTTCTACCGCAAGCCCGGTCATGATCATCGAACCAGCCACCATTGGTAGCCACATGTCCGTCAACACCATGCCTAGTAGTGTAAGTGCAAGACCAAAGGTAAATAGATAACTTTGGCTTTGTGGAGTAATACCCATATAACGCGTCAACATAATCATGCCCTCGTGTTCTTAACTCACAAGATTAAAATATCATGACAAGTATGACAGTTATATGTCCATTCGCTCGATAAACCCCACAATACTGTAAGAGTATGACCTACAACACATTACTCCACTGGTTGAGTATAATAAGACTCAATACTACCGATTAATAGAACGCTGCTGCGATAGCCAAACCCACGAACAACAAGGCTGTGATCTTGCGAATCAGGTCAAGTGGCATCTTATCTGCCGATAGCTTACCAATGATCACCACAGGCACATTCGCCAGCAACATACCAATGGTAGTACCGAGAATGACCCACGTTAATGCATCCGAATATTGAGCCCCTAGAATCGATGTCGCAATCTGAGTCTTATCACCGATCTCAGCAATGAAGAAAGCGATAAAACTGGCGACAAACGGCCCTCGGTTCGAGATCTGTTCATCGTCATCTAATTTATCCGGAATCAGAATCCAGCCTGCCATCGCAATGAAACTGACCACCAGCACCCACTTAAGTACTTCAGGAGATAAATAATCAGCGACCACAACACCTAGCCACGCAGCAAGGGCATGGTTGGCAATGGTGGCAAAGAAAATAGCCGCAATAATAGGTAGCGGTTTTCGATATCGGCTGGCTAATAAAAGGGATAACAACTGAGTCTTATCACCGATCTCGGCTAAGGCGACAGTTGTAATTGAAATTGCTAAAACGCTCACGACATGCTCATTTGGGATGAGGATTATTATATTTAACCAAAGACAAACCTCGCGCCCCATCCCGGTTCACGATGCTTGTCTAAGGTCTTGCTAAGCGCCACCAAGGTGGTGGTTGCCTCGAACGCCATGATGATTTTGCATCAATTATGTTGACGAACGAACTCATTCAATAGGATATGAATAAGTAAGCTACTCCCCAAAGACCGCGAGATTTTAATCACCCACGCTTTCAAACACAAGAGTCAAAGTTATCAAAATATCCACTTGTGCCGAAAAACAAACATTAAAGGCAAAAAAATCCACTAAACGACATTTTAGACCACTAATTAAACAAGATTACCCCTACTCGCTTTACCAATATCTCGGTATACTCAGAGGTTATTTTTATCATTCATTTAAAAGAATCGCGCGAACCTGACTATGCAAAAATACGATATCAAAACCTTCCAGGGAATGATCCTCGCGCTGCAGGATTACTGGGCACAAAACGGTTGTACAATTGTTCAACCACTAGATATGGAAGTAGGTGCTGGCACCTCTCACCCAATGACATGTCTACGTGCACTTGGCCCAGAGCCAATGTCTACGGCATACGTTCAACCTTCTCGTCGTCCGACTGATGGTCGTTACGGTGAAAACCCGAACCGCCTGCAGCACTACTATCAATTCCAAGTAGCTCTAAAACCTTCTCCAGATAACATCCAGGAGTTGTACTTAGGCTCGCTTGAAGTTCTTGGTGTCGACCCACTTGTTCACGATATTCGCTTCGTAGAAGACAACTGGGAAAACCCAACGTTAGGCGCATGGGGTCTTGGTTGGGAAGTATGGCTAAACGGTATGGAAGTGACTCAATTCACTTACTTCCAACAAGTTGGCGGTCTTGAGTGTAAGCCTGTAACGGGCGAGATCACTTACGGTATCGAGCGTCTAGCAATGTACATCCAAGAAGTAGACTCTGTTTACGACCTTGTATGGAACGTAGCACCAGACGGTTCTAACGTGACTTACGGTGATATCTTCCACCAAAATGAAGTTGAGCAATCAACATACAACTTCGAGCACGCAGACGTAGATTTCCTATTCACTTTCTTCGACCAGTGCGAAAAAGAGTGTAAAGAGCTACTTGAGCTTGAGAAGCCACTGCCGCTTCCAGCTTACGAGCGCATTCTGAAAGCAGGTCACGCATTCAACATCCTTGATGCGCGTAAAGCTATCTCTGTAACAGAGCGTCAACGTTACATCCTTCGTATCCGCAACCTGACTAAAGCTGTTGCAGAGGCGTATTACGCGTCACGTGAAGCGCTTGGCTTCCCAATGTGTAAGAAGGATAAATAATCATGGCGAAGAATTTTCTAATTGAACTAGGTACGGAAGAGCTTCCACCAACAGCACTTCGTTCTCTAGCAGAAGCCTTTGCTTCTAACTTTGAAGCGGGTCTTAAAACGGCTGAGCTTTCTCACGAAGGCATCAAGTGGTACGCAGCACCTCGTCGTCTAGCACTTAAAGTGACTGCACTGGCTGAAGGCCAAGCAGACAAAGTCGTTGAGAAGCGCGGTCCTGCAATTTCTGTCGCATTCGATGCGGAAGGCAACGCGACTAAAGCTGCACAAGGTTGGGCTCGTGGTAACGGTATTACTGTTGAGCAAGCTGACCGCCTGAAAACAGACAAAGGCGAGTGGCTTCTTTTCAAACAAGAAGTGGCTGGCAAACCTGTTCAAGAATTGGTGATGGACATCGCTGCGAAAGCTCTCGCTGGCCTACCAATTCCTAAAGCAATGCGCTGGGGTAACTCAGACATTCAATTTATCCGTCCAGTGAAAACACTGACAGTACTACTAGGTGATGAGCTTGTTGAAGGCAAAATCCTAGGCGTAGCTTCTGCTCGTACTATCCGTGGCCACCGTTTCATGGGCGAACAAGAGTTCACAATCGACTCTGCTGACCAATACCCTGCGATCTTAGAAGAGCGCGGTAAAGTAATGGCAGATTACGATGCGCGTAAAGCGATCATTCTTGCTGATGCTAAAAAAGCAGCAGACGCGGTTGGCGGTATTGCAGACCTAGAAGATGACCTTGTTGAAGAAGTTACCTCTTTGGTTGAATGGCCAGTGGTGCTTACTGCTAAGTTTGAGCAAGAGTTCCTAAAAGTACCTTCTGAAGCTTTGGTTTACACCATGAAAGGCGACCAGAAGTACTTCCCAGTGTATGACGCTGATAAAAATCTTCTGCCAAACTTCATCTTCGTTTCGAACATCGAGTCTAAAGAGCCTCGTCACGTAATCGAAGGTAACGAGAAGGTTGTACGTCCACGTCTTGCTGATGCTGAGTTCTTCTTCAACACAGACCGTAAGCGCCCGCTGATCGACCGTCTTGCTGAATTAGACCAAGCTATCTTCCAGAAGCAATTGGGTACTATCAAAGACAAAACCGACCGCATCACAGAACTTGCTGGCTACATCGCTGAGCAAATCGATGCTGACGTTGAAAAGTCTAAGCGTGCAGGCCTACTGGCTAAGTGTGACCTAATGACATCTATGGTATTCGAATTTACGGATACTCAAGGTGTGATGGGCATGCACTACGCGACTCACGATGGTGAAGACGAGCAAGTAGCACTAGCACTTTACGAGCAGTACATGCCTCGTTTCGCGGGTGACACACTGCCAAGCACTGGTATTTCATCAGCAGTAGCAATGGCAGACAAGCTAGACACTATCGTAGGTATCTTCGGTATTGGCCAAGCACCAAAAGGTTCTGACCCATTCGCTCTACGTCGTGCATCACTAGGTGTGCTACGTATCATCGTTGAAAACGGCTACAACCTAGACCTAACCGATCTAATCGGTAAAGCGAAAGAGCTACTAGGCGACAAGCTAACTAACGACAATGTTGAAGCTGACGTTATCGACTTCATGCTAGGTCGTTTCCGCGCATGGTACCAAGATGCTGGTTTCAGCGTTGATATCATCCAAGCGGTACTAGCACGTCGTCCAACTAAGCCAGCTGACTTTGACCAACGTGTTAAAGCGGTTTCTCACTTCCGTGAACTGGAAGCAGCAGAAGCACTAGCAGCAGCGAACAAGCGTGTAGGTAACATCCTTGCTAAATTCGATGGCGAGCTACCTGCTGAAATCGATCTTGCTCTTCTTCAAGAAGACGCAGAGAAAGCACTGGCTGAAAACGTTGAAGTAATGACAGAAGCATTAGAACCAGCATTCGCAACAGGCAACTACCAAGAAGCCCTAAGCAAGCTTGCTGATCTACGTGAACCTGTTGATGCATTCTTCGATAACGTAATGGTTATGGCTGATGACGAAGCGCTTAAGAAGAACCGTCTAACGCTACTGAACAACCTACGTAACCTGTTCCTACAGATTGCTGATATTTCTTTACTACAGAAGTAAAACCAATTTGGAATAAATATTAAGGGGGAAGCTTTGGCTTCTCCCTTTTTTTTATCCAAAGCTAGTGTAAGCTCTATCTGGTTGAATATTATTGTAGATAGGGATATTACATGCTGGTTGTTTTGGTTGAAGATAATGAAATATTGAATCACCACCTATCTTCTCAGCTCAGTGAGCAAGGACATACTGTCCATGCAGATAGAACAGCTTCTGCATGTTTACAAACGATTCAAAAACAGTCCAATACAGATGTGATGATCATTGACCTTGGCCTCCCTGACTTTGATGGCATTACGCTGATCAAGCAAATACGTCGTAAAGAAATTGCAGTCCCAATATTAATCTTAACCGCACGTGGCAACTGGCAAGATAAAGTAGAAGGGCTTAACTCCGGGGCTGATGATTACCTTACCAAGCCCTTCCAATTTGAAGAGCTACACGCTCGCCTTGAGGCGCTTGTTCGTCGCAATCAAGGGTTTTCCGCTTCCCAAATCAAAGCGCAATCGCTCACCTTAGACACTCAAGCCAAACGTATCAGTTACGATGATGCTCTGATTGAACTTACAGCCTTAGAATTTCAAATATTCGAGTACTTAATTCGCCATTGCTTACAAATCGTATCTAAACAACAAATCGCAGACTCCCTTTATGCGCAGGGTGAAAATGTTCAGCTAAACAATATTGAGGTTATCGTTTCACGCTTACGTAAAAAGTTAACGCAATACACTCAAGCTAAGCTGATCAGCACCATTCGCGGGCAAGGTTATCGTTTTGAACTAGAAGCCAAGTAGTATGAAAAGACTGTACAAAACTCAGTTCAGACGTCGGACATTCGCCGTTGCTGCTTCCATTATGATTTCAATGGTACTCACTAGCGCCTGGTTCTACTACAACAGTCAAAAACACCAACTTTTTGAGTACTACTCGAAAAATACCCTTCGAGAATTGCCTGCTGTAATCAATGAACTGCTGTCTTCTGGGGAAATACCGCCATTGACGGAGTGGGATAGGTTCTATGCGAAAGAGTCTCCCAACACTAGCGTCACTCTATGTGATCACAACAATCAACAAGTATGGACATCAGTAAATATTGAAAGACGAGCTAAGCTGCTATCAGAGATAGGCGTCAGCCAATCTCAAGTCAACGAACTGTGTCATGATCTAAATTTCCCCATAGATACTATTCGTTTGGTTGAAAGACCGAATGGCGCCGCTTTTATTGTCCACACAATTCTCTGGAAAGGTTTCCAGGAAAAAAAAGATGGCAGAGTTATCTTTACCCAAAGGGTCGAAGAGAAAATAGAACCCATACATCAGTTAAAATACACCGCGGTTGGAGTGTTAGTGGTTGCGCTTGCTTTGATCAGTGCTCTACTTTTGGTTTTTTATCGTATTAGTTTTGCGCCGTTTACTCGACTAGAGAATGAACTGAATGACATAAAGCAGGGTAAACAAAACCAATTAGCCCAGTCATACCCTGAAGATTTACATAGCGTCACCAGTGCATTGAACGAATTGCTATACCAACAAAAAGAAAATCAGGAGCGTTATAAGCGTTCTCTCAATGATCTCGCCCATAGTTTGAAGACTCGCGTGACAGTTTCTCAAGCATTACTTGATGAAGACTCATCCAAAACAAAGAATGACCAAATCAACCAACAACTGTTAGAAATGGATAGCTTAATTCAGGCACAACTCAAAAGGGCTTCGCTAGGCGTTAAAGGTATAACGACTTCATCGACACCGATAAAACCAATCCTCGACAGCCTAGTAGGCATGTTTACGAAAATCCATGCCGACAAAAAGATCCAATTCATCACTCAGTTTGACGACCAACAGACCGTGCCTCTTAATAAAGATGATCTTATGGAAGTGCTCGGTAACCTATTAGAAAATACTTATCGGTTCGCACAAACCTCTATCGAATTCAAAGCCACTCAAAGCGAACAGCAGATCCTGATTGAGATCTATAATGATGGGCCAGTAATAGATAACTCGATCAGCCAAACCTTATTTCAACGTGGCGTAAGAGCCGATCAGAAGACCCATGGTACAGGATTAGGTTTGGCGCTATGTGATGAGATACTCCATAGCTACAAAGGGACAATCTGGTTCGAGCAATCAGATAACCCATCCGTGGGTGTCGTTTTAAAAATACTGCTCCCAACAAGTTAAATTTGTAGGGCAGGGTTAAGAGTGAATATCAACCCTGCGATTGTTATGGCGACCGGATTCAGTCTCGTTACTCTGCACTGGGTTCGCCTCACCTTGTGAACTCACTGTCAGGTCTTCAATATTTACGCCTTGCTCTTTCAAATACCCAACAACAGCATTCGAGCGCTGTAAGCCTAAGCTTAAGTTGTAACTATCACTACCTTTTGAGTCGGTATTCCCCGTGACGATAAATTCGGGAGTTTGATGTTCAAGTTTAGCTATAAGTTTTAACAATAAATAACGAGATTTTTGATTCAGTTCATCGTCATCGAAATCAAAAGTCACGCGAGCCAACACCTCACGAGCCAACTTACCTTCTACAAATTTAGTTCGACTCAGTAAGTATTGTGCGCAATCAGCACTTTCTGATACTTGAGTTAACTTATCTTGAATCAGATTTTTAATCGCTTGATTAGCTGTGCTTGCGTTCACTTGCATGAACGGACCTTGGTGATACATCACTTTCTTCCCCTGACCGATCGTTACCGTCTTCTCTAGTTCAGAGTCGCCCATATGGCAGTAATGATAAAGTAGTTCGTTAGTATCTGGTTTTAAAGGGGCTGCCAGTATAGAAAACGACAGAGTAAATAAAGACATAACAGATATAAGCGTTTTCATTTTTGCTCTCTTAATAATATTCAGTTAATAAAAAGGATGTCACATACCTCTATTGCGCTAAGTGACCCACTTCTTCCGTAATTAATCCCAAAATTTTATTGAGAATGTCTTCCTTGTTTTCAGCCTTATAAACATTATCTCGGCCAACGCAATTACGCAGACCCACGTTTTTATTAAGTTCATAATCGAAACCAATCACAGCCATGCGCGCGTTCATTCGTTCACCATCAGGTGTCATCATTCCTTGGCTTACCCCGCCAATTACCTCTATGTCATCATGCGTATTATCTGCCGAAACTTTGCCGCCGTTGACCATATTGAGAATGTTGCTACACATACCTTTCGATACAAGCTTATTGGTTTGCCCTGCGTAGTGATTCCAATCCTCCCCATCAGACAGAATAATGATCAGCTGCTTTTGGTTCTTCGACATTGAAGTCACAACTTGCCCTGCACGAATAATACCTTGCAGTGAAGCAGTGCCTCCCCCAGCTTTGAATTTCTTGACCTTTTTGGTGAAGGATGAAAAATCGGTGGTAAAATAGAGGTCGTAGAACCGTGCATCATCATCGCCATTAGGCACACGCGAGGCTTCTCCTTTAACGATAAATTGTTGAGCTATCGTTTTGTTAAAATTCACCGTATCGTCTTTATCGTATTCACCTTCTCTTGAAACTACCCGCTGATCGCGAACCACTAAGTTATCATTCTTATCTTTATTGATGGTTCGGCGATTAAAACCGGTAAGTGCAACCCGATGAGGGTGCTCTGGATATAGATCGTTATACGCGCCGAGTTCATCAGCCACATCTTCAATAATGTCTTTCAGATCATTTAGCTTAGAATGCCGACCACCACTCCACGAGTCATTCATAGATTCTGAAAAATCGACGATAAAAGTAATGTCTATCGGCTGGCTTTGATAGCGTCGTGCTTTCGATGATCCCGTCACATTGAAGCTATCACCAAAGCCAGAAATCACATCGTTACCAGGAAACCAGGACTTGTGCAGTGTTTGACCCGCAACACGATATTCAAAGTAGCGTGCTTCGCCTCTTTCCGTAGCAGCAATACATTCAGGTATCTCATCACACCCTAGCTTCTTAACTTCAATATCTAGGATCGAGTCCATGTCATATAGATAATGCTGAATATAGCGCTCCGCCAATTGGTGGTCTTGCTCATCTTTTGCTGATACCGCTAGAACAGCCGCTTCTGAAGCTTCCTCTAATCGAGCTTTGGTTTGTAATGCGCGGGCACCATCAGAACCAAGCATAAACACTCCAAACAAAGCTGGGATCATAATGGCAAACAGCATAGCTGCATGGCCAGACTGCTTACGCATAGCGTGTTTCATAACCTTTCTCTTCGCTCTACCTGCCGATCACGACAGAATCAGACATCACGTGAGTAAACTCACGCCCCAAAATACCACCAATCCAATTATCCGATTCATAACAAACCGTCACTCGGTACAGGGGCATTTCTCGACCTCGGTTAGTCACTACCGTCATGGACTCTAATGAATCAATGGTTTGCTTTATTCTGCAGGCAACAACACCGCGTTTTTCACTGATCGCGGGGTTGGGTGTACCCACTTGTTTGAAGCTCAACTCTTCCACCAACAACCCATAGTGTTCCCGTTCAAAATGACCAAAGGTACGCAGTAAGGAATGCTGAGCAATGATATCGATATCATCGACTTCTTTAGTTGTAAGCTGATAATCAGTATCATAAAGTTGGGTTCTCTCTTTAAGTACATTGACCAGTGAATAAGAGAGTCGATCGAGTTTTCCTTTCAATGAAAGCTTGATGATCACGTCACCACTGAAAGCAATCAATAAGCTGAAAAATACAGCGACCATGGCAAACTCAATACTAAAAACCCCCTGCTGCTTACTCTTCAAATTCCCATGCTTTAGGGTTCTAAATTTCAAATTTTGACCTTTCATATTCCTGCACAACAATCATCTCTCTGCTCATTAAATTCTGAGTCGTGAAGAAGTAGCTAAAGATAGGTGAAAAACGGTAGTTAATTCGATAAATGGCAAGCGCTGCGTTATCAGCATCACCACACTCTTTAAATTTTTGACTACCAGAAATACTGCATTGGTCTGTAATACTAGCTAACTCACTCAGGTTTTTAGAGTAGTGAATCGTGACTTGAAAATTGTCGCCATTAACAACCTGATTCCAGATACGGCCTTCTCGGTGCAAAACCTTATCTACCGTATCGAGATAATTTCCTGAGCCCTTTTTAGCTGTGCGAGCCACCTCTGAAACCGCCAAGTCGTTGATCGCAGAAATGTACGAGATATAGCTCATCTCAACCCACGCCATACACATCAACCAAAAAGCAAAAAAGCCCACCGCAAACTCTATGCTCGCGACACCCTTTTGCTTATATCGCATTACCCGCCTCCTCCGATAACGAAAGACCACTGACTGCCAGCGTTTGGCTCTCTAATGAATAAGGAGTGTGGTGGCGCAACGCCTGATAAATTTTTTGGATTTGGTGCTTGCTGTATCTTTCACTCAACACACTTTCGACAAACGGGTAGTGGCCCAACTTAGCCATACTCAACGTCAAGTTTGCCATCATCTGTTCGTTCATCTGACCGCGCTTATACAATGGTAATAAACGCTCCATAGCTGCTTGATAATGCTCTTGCGTAATATCGAGCACAGCCAAATTATTATTCACTGATACCGAGTCATAAAAATGCTCGCGCGCGCGTTCAAAATACCGACGAGATAGATCAAACTGATAGCTGTAACCATAAAACGTTCCCAGTAAATTCTCGGCTGCCGCATGTGTAGCATTTTCCACTAATACTTGTTTAGCACTACTGATCGCTGCTGGGTACTGACCTAATTCACCGTATGCTTTCGCTTGCATCAATAAACTGTTCACACTGGGTTGTGGTTTTTGAGTAACAGGGGCAATGTAAAACAGAGCCGACTCAGCATCGCCCATAGCTAAATATGTATTCGAGAGTTTTTCTCTCACTTCATCAGCGTCGTATTGCTGCAGCTGATTTTTATACAAACGGGTTAACTGAACGTAATTATGTGTTTTTTGATAGATAGCCTCTTTTGACTCATCTTTCTGCCAACTCGCTTGAGTTGAACTGCATGCCGCCAACATTAAAACTAACGTTAGCGCGATTATTTTCTTAAACATTAAGCATCATCCTCATTACCCCCGGAGCGGCAATTACGAATACAATTGGGATCAAGATAAACACGATCAGTGGAATCGACATCTTGGCAGCTAACTTCCCTATTTCTTCTTCTAGCTCTAGCATTTGCACTTCTCGAATATCGCCTGCCAACGTCGTTAACACGTTATAAATCGAGGATCCATGTTGAATGCTCTGCGTCAGCGTCATCACAAAACTACGAACTTCTGGTGATGGAACCTTGCGATACAACTCCTCTAAGGCATTTTCCATTCCGACCAAACGAGCCCGTTGGTTTGTCACCTCCAACAAGCTAGAAAGCTCTTTATCAAAGCTTTTCATTTCAATGGAGAGGTATTTCATTGATGCTTCGATTGTCATGCCGGTTTGGACGCAAATCGCCATTAGGTCAATCAGATACGGCATTTGACGAGAGATTCGACGTTGACGGTTTTTAGCTATCGAGCTCAAGACTAGGTCAGGCATCACAATAACCACCATAGCCCACCCCGCAGCTATCGCGATCCATGATTCAGACGAAACCTCAATAAACCAACACACGCCTGCAACAACCACTTGCCCGATAAACAACGCACTGTACTTCAGTGGCATAAACCATTGAGCCCACCGGATGTCACTCACGCCAGCATTAGCAAAGCGCACTGTAATATCACTTTCGGAGGTGACGAAAATAGTCGACATGGGCGTCAACCAACGATTCAGTTTTATTTCTGCCTCTTTTGACTGATCGGCCAATCGATGATGTTTCGCTAAGGCTGCTATACGGTGTTTTTTCTGAGTACACACGACTAACCAATAAAATATGAGCAACAAGCCAAATGCTACGCCGGCCCAGGCGAAAAATAACCCAACGTTCGAGAAGTTTATTGAAGAAGCCATTACTTCACCTTTTTCATTAACGCCCAGATGATCAGCATGCCGATACTTTCACTTGTGATGAGGTAGTAAAGAATCGGTCTCCCTTCTGGGTGGTGCATTACGAACTCAAAATTTTCAGGACTAAGAAACTGCAAAATAAACAGAAAGAAGAATGGTGTTGCTCCTACAATTTTTGCGGAGATACGAGCCTCTGAAGTAAGAGCAAACTTTTTTCTTTCTACAGCTCTCGCTTCGAACATTTGTCGATTCAGACGTGACATCACCTCTTTTAATTGCCCCCTCTTTGCATGTTAGCTCGCAAGGTAATGACAAAAAAATGAAACGACGGATACGGAAAGCGACGACAAGATTTACGAAACACATCATCAATCGGCTCGCCTAAATTGAGGCGCTCGCTCATCAGCTTAAACTCTTTACCTACCTCACCTTCAAGTTTCTTCCCTACATACCCAATGCCTCGCCCTATGCTTTCACCCGCACTAAGGGAACTTGCCAGCATGTTCAACGCATCAGGGAAGGTTTCTTCAAAGCGTTTTTTCTCTCGTTTCTGTAAATGGAGATAACCCAAAAACCAAGCGGTAATGAGAGTCAAAGGCAAAATTTCGAACCAAGGTAAGCGCAGTGACATTTGATTAAGAGTGCCGATCGCAAGCAGTGCTACAACAGAAAAAATGACGACCTTACCTAATGCCATTTTTCCAAGTTGGCGCTGTAAGTTATCCCAACGCACATGAAGTTTCTGTTTGAAGTTACGATCAGAAAGACTGGCAAAATTAACCGCTTGTTGCGTAAAACTCAGATCGCTTTTCAGATTACCTTTCGCTTGCTGTGATAAATACTCATCAACAGAAGGAGCTCTATTCGGCTTAAGCGCTACAATCATGAGTATTGCCCCACCCAAAATAATCAACCAATACATGTCTCACTCCTATTGATTGAGTGTCATAGACTCAATCACTTGAGTTAACTTCTGCTCTACACCAAAGAAACGGGCTTTTTCATAAAGCGCAGAACGAGCCATAACACCAGATGTCACATAACTACCTCGAATGCGACCATCAGGGCTGTGAGGTGAAGTTTGGAAAGAGAACAACTCTTCTAACACCACGTTGCTTCCCTCAATACCGACCACTTCAGTGATATTCATGATCTTTCGAGAACCATCATGCAATCGGCTGACCTGAACGACTAAATCGACCGCGCTTACAATTGAGCGGCGGATCGCTTCTAAGGGCAAATTATTGGTCGCCATCATCACCATTGATTCGACACGAGCCAAAGCATCTCGTGGTGTATTGGCGTGCAACGTAGACATTGAACCATCGTGCCCAGTATTCATGGCTTGCAGCATTTCAAATGCTTCACCACCACGGCATTCACCCACAATAATTCGGTCTGGGCGCATTCGCAGTGAATTAATCACTAAATCTCGAGCGGTAATAGCCCCCGTCCCTTCAATGCCCTCATGACGAGTTTCCATTCGAACAACATGTGACTGCTGAAGCCTTAACTCAGCGGTATCTTCAATAGTGACGGTTCGTTCACCCTCTGATATATGCTGTGATAAAGCATTAAGTAACGTTGTTTTTCCCGATCCCGTACCACCAGATACAAGAATATTGAGTCGGCAACGTGCAGCTAATTGAAGTAAACCTGCCATCTCGGAAGTAAGAGACCCAAATTCAACTAATTCTTCAAAACCAATACTTTGTTTTTGAAACTTACGAATCGAGATTGACGTCCCTTCCAATGTGATAGGAGGAATGACAATATTCACACGGCTACCATCATCTAACCGGGCATCACAAGTAGGAGAAGACTCATCGACCCTGCGCCCAACACGACTAGCGATGCGCTTAGCAATATCAAGCAACTGCTTCTCATCGATAAATCGAACAGGTGCTTTCTCGACTAAGCCATGACGCTCAATATAAACCTGTTGTGGGCCATTGATCATGATGTCGGTGATCGAGTCATCATCCATCAACACCTGCAAAGGCCCGAGGCCAACTAACTCATGTACCATGCTGGTGACATATTCTGATTTTGCCAGTGATGAAATAGATAACTGATCTCGACTCACTAGCATATCAACTGCGCTAGCTAACTGAGCTTCTAACTCTAGACGCGGTAAGCTTTCAATAACACTGGCATCAAGTGCATCAAAGATCTGCTTACGCAGTTGTAAATAAATGCGCTGTGCATGTTCCATATCGTCCCCTTACCGTTTTAACCACTGGAAGAATGAAAATGCTGTTTTTTCCGCAACTTTCTCTCCCATCAATAAGGCAACTAACGTTTGCAGTCCGTATTTCATTTCAGAACGTGATTCACTAAGCAGCTCACCTTGAAGTAGGTATTGATTAGCTTTGAAATCAAACACTAAATTCGCGTCTGCCTCTCGACCAAAATACTTAACTACATCCGCCTCACTAATTGACGCTGCGTTATGTGGTCGAGAGCGGTTCATTACCGTCAGTACGACAAGGTTGGGATAATGCACGTCGATTTCAGAACGAATTCGATTCAGCTCTCTTAATGACGATACTGTTGCATCAAATACCAAGACTAAAGCATCTAGTTTCCCCACCGCTTGTCTAAACTCTTCATTGGTTGTCGCAGTGTGAGAATAGTCTTCCACGACAAAAGCATGACTTGAAATCATCTGCTTCTTTAAAGACTGGGTGTATTGGAATAACTCATCACGGCCAAACTCATCTGATTCCACCGCAAGAAGTGACAAATTTTTTTCAATATTTTGTACCAAGCTTGTCGCGATATCATTATCCACTCCTGTAGTAAGGGTGCCTTTTTGAACACTGCGCTTAGTAAACTTCTTAAGCCCTAACATCACGTCAATATTGCTGCCAGTGTAGGTATAGTCGACTAGCAAAGTACTCGCATTTTGATGCTTGGCCAAACGGCGAGATATCTCACACGCGACTAGTGAAGTACCGACCCCACCTTTCACGCCCATGACTGCTATTTGCTTGGCTTTACGATTTGTACTCACGCCTTGTTGTGCTGCGTGGTTACGGGAAACGTTGTGATAAAAATCGATCGTTTCCGCTTCACCCGCTGGCCAAAACAAGTAATAGAAACCCAACTGTCTTAAGGCTCGAATGATGGATATGGTATCTTCACTGCCAATAATGATCACGGACACATGAGGAGGTAAGGTATGAGTCAATAACTGAGCATCAGCGACAATATCTTGGCTTTGATTTAATTCAACAAATACCACTTCAACATCTGGGTATTGCTCTAATCTAGTCACATTTGTGTCTTGGCTGGCGAACGAGCTAGGCTCAATCAACCCTTCAAATCTGAACAATTTTTGGATGAAGTCGCGGCATATCTCGGTTTGGAAAAGCATCGCACAACGATTCTGTTTCTCCGATTTTTTAGGTTCCGCACTGTTTAGTTTATTCACTAAATCAAACATCTGAAATTCTCTAACAGTTAGTAATTAGATTGCTTTGTGCGGGTTGACCATTGACTGCCAACGGCTCGTGTCCACATTGCACCCTAAGCTTCCATTCCCATACTCGCCGACCCGTTCCTGGCGGCAAATTTCTAGTTTGGTCTTATATGTTGTGACTGAAAGACTTAAGTCAAAGCGACTCTCTAGTGGTAACGGATCTGATGCGTTTGAGTTATGCTCATTTGGGCTATAACCTATTTGACTGTATTCAATCTGACTCGACATCACACCAGCTTGGATTAACTGGCTCACAACCTCTTTATAAAGCGCCTGATTCCCGTTCCCTTTGGTACGTATTTTCCATTGCGCCACCTTTACATTTTTAGGGTAACCCAAGATAAACTCACTCACTTTTCTGGTCACCAACAGGGGTTGGTCAGAGCGAAGTTTAAGCTGATAAGTCACAGGAAAAACTTCAACTTCCGTTCCGCGAGGCTCCGATATACGGTCAACACACCCTGTAATAATGACGGCGGTAAACAAAGTAACCATCAATGATTTCATTGGCTAAACCCTCCAGCAGACAAAACTTCATCAGCCCACTTTTGTTGTGATTGTTCATAGCCACTGCCTAGTCCAAAAAAGCGCTTGAGCGTGCTAGTCTTTTTCATCGTCGGTAATTGGATCTGCTCCGCTTTGACTGGTTGAACTAAATTAACGGTCGCTACAATGACTGACTCAGTTTTACTACGTTCGGTTCCTGTATGGCGAAACAAAGCACCGATAATAGGTATATCACCAATGTAGGGAATTCGAGTCAGTGACTCTTTCTCTTCACTGTTAAGCAACCCACCAAGAACGAAGCTTTGTCCATCCCCCAGTTCCACGGTTGTCTGGGCGCGTCGTGTTCTTAATGCTGGTAAATCAAAGTTGTCACTGCTGTAACTACCATCTAGGGAGCTAACCTCTGGTGTCAGTGCTAGCTTAATTTTGTCATCTCGAAGCACCTTAGCCAGTAATTCCAGTCGCACACCGAATTCCTTATATTCAACGTTGGTTGCACCATCTATAACCGTCACAACGGGCAGTTCTCCACCCACTAAGAAACTCGCTTTCTCACCTGAAATCACCGACAAATTAGGTTCAGCTAGAACTTGACCAACGCTATCGGTACCTAAAACTGAAATAACAGAGACAATATCGCTAGCACTAAAATGAGTAAGTTGATCCACAAATATGCCGGGCGTACCATTGCTGCCCATCTTGATGCCGAAGTCTTGCATAAAAGAGTGCGATACCTCTGCAATGGTCAACTTAACGTTCACCTGCTTAGTCGCTGATATTTCGATATTATTCACGACGCCTGCGTAATTAAGTTGAGTCATAAAACCCACATCAATGTCGTCACTCTCTTCATCACTCATTTGAAAAGAGGTTGAGTTCGCTGTTTTCCCCAAAAGCTCACCCACCAACTGGTGAATGTTATCCTTTTCCTGTTCATTAGCGACGACACCACTCAGAACAACGTTCTCACCGATGCCTGCTACAAACACTTCCGCATCGGGAAATAACACATCAATTTGTTGCTCTATTTCGCGATAACTTTTATTCACCAACAATAAGCGGTTAAATAATTCACGCCCTTTCGCATCAAATGCGATAAACGAGGCAGATCCGATATTCTTCCCAAACACCACGACCTTATTACTATCAATCACTTGGTAATCTGCAATATTCTTCCCTGAGATAAAAACAGAAGCGATTTCCCCTCGAATCGAAAAGGTTTTAGCTTCTCCCTGAGCTAAATTAGTCGAGCCTTGAGCCAAAACCTCGAATGGAAGCAGCAGAACCAATACTAAAGTCAACATTGTTGTTTTCATGGTTAACGCCCTACTCAAAACGGTATTCACGAATTCCACCAGTGCCGCCACTGCTTGGAATGATGTCTGAAGAATCAGCTTCTAGATCATCAGAAAATTCCTTACCCAATGACTTGTGCACGGCCACTTCTGCAATCCGCTGTGCCACCGTGAGTTGTGCCAGTTGTTGATTCGTCACTTGTAAGATCAATGTCACCTGAGTCTCTTTTTCCAACGTTAACGTGCTCACTGCTTTTTCTGACGTCACCATGTCCAAAACCGGTATTTGGGCCAGTAATGGCACCATAGTGAGATGTTGAATATCTGACACCGTATCCTCACTTGATAAGTTCTGATCCGGCGTTGAAAGAACAGATATATCGACTAAATCTCCGACTGCGATGGTGCCACCTAGTACATCTCTTCCCGGTACCGTAACGTTATAAGGCACAAATCCAGGGCGGATCACCGCCTGTAAGTACTGACTGTCTCCGGGAGATGTCAACATATTCAAGTCCACCAGCTCATATGCGGCAATGTCATGCACTGCGAATTGAGGAGCATTCCAATCTAACTCAATGTTTCGATCGATTCCCAATAGCGCTGCACGAGCTTCAGGCAAGTACTCTATAACGAAGTCGCTACGCTTCAGCTGCTGACCTTTCACTGCCGGGTGAGTTAGTTTCCATACCTTAAAAGTCACTTCTATAATTGGTTCTTCAGGCTGAACGGGGAAAGTATCCATCGGTACATTCACCACACCATAGAGGCCTATAGATATAGCGAGAAACGCTAAGCCAAGAATGATTTTGGAGTTCATGATTCACCTATAACGATGCAGCTATACCTAGTAGGCTTCCTAGACAAATAGGTACCCCATAAGGAACGCCTCTATTTATCCACTCAGAATTACCAGTTGTTTTTCCTAATACCCACTGAGTAATCGCTAGGGTTCCACCTGCAAATAAAATCACATTAACCGCCAACAACATCATATTGGGCGATACCATTAAACTGAATGCAGCCAATAATTTACTGTCTCCAGCAGCTATAACATTGAAATAAAATAAAACTGCGCCGACGGCTAACACTATGAAAAAGTTATAAAACTGCTCAAACTTTTCGGTTTGACAGATATAAAAAACACCCAAGAGAGCAACAGCTACCACCACTCCATTAGATATTATTCGGTATCGGATATCTTGATAACTGACGATTGCAGCCATGGTGGCTAAGGGAATTAACCACCACAGTTTATGAGGCATTAATTAACCTACACTTGGCGACGAATTAGCGGCTTCAATATTATTAGTGATGGTTGTGATAGCACCTTCTAAAGCTTCACGAAGAGAGTCGTTAAATACAGCCAATACGATTGCTGACATACACACACCTAGGATTGCGTATTCAATCGCTGTAACACCACGTTGATCATTATTAAAAGATTGAATAAATAGCTGAGTTCTAACAAATAAATTAGTTAACATTCGTTTCTCCAAAAGATAGATAGGTTGTTTTTTCTTCGGAGGAAATAATATTCAGTGCGCTATTTTTGAGCAATCCAAGAGTGACCTTCCTCACATTGCTCTGACATTTGCCGTCGTTCTATTCAGTTTGAGTTCAGTTTAAAGTGAAAAAAGTGATTAAACGGGAGCGGTGAGAAGAGAAGTTTTTTCCGTGTGAGGGCAATTCGTGCTTTGCGCCGCAAAAACATTGCGGTATGTTCAAAGATTACCCACTGTAACCCGCCACGCTCGGGTTCATAAGATTGATCATAATCTACGAATAATAATCACAATGAATTAGGTATACGAAGCAATGCAATTCTCAAAGTTTGGTGAAAAGTTTAATCGATACTCTGGAATCACTCGTTTAATGGATGATTTGAATGATGGCCTGCGAACTCCTGGTGCAATTATGCTCGGTGGTGGTAACCCAGCCGCTATCCCAGCCATGCTCGATTACTTTAACCAAGCCAGTGCCGACATGCTCGCCAGTGGAGAACTCATTGCCGCCCTCGCCAACTACGATGGTCCACAAGGTAAAGACAGCTTCATTAAGTCGTTAGCTGGAATGCTGAAAGAGACCTATGGTTGGGACATCAGCGAGAAAAACATCAGCCTGACCAACGGCAGTCAAAGTGGCTTCTTTTACCTATTCAACTTGTTAGCGGGTCAACAGCCAGACGGTTCTCACAAGAAGATATTGTTGCCGATCGCACCAGAATACATCGGCTACGGCGATGCGGGCATTGATGACGATATTTTTATCTCTTACCACCCAGAGATCGAACTGCTAGAAAACCGCCAGTTTAAATACCACGTTGATTTTGAACAGCTCAAGGTTGATGACTCGGTTGCCGCTATCTGCGCCTCTCGTCCAACCAACCCAACTGGTAACGTACTGACCGATGAAGAAGTGCGTAAACTGGATAAGCTGGCGCGTGAAAACAACATCCCACTGCTGATCGACAATGCTTACGGCCTGCCGTTTCCAAACATCATCTTTGAAGATGTCGAACCGTTCTGGAATGAAAACACCATTCTGTGCATGAGCTTATCTAAGCTTGGTTTGCCGGGTGTGCGTTGCGGTATCGTGATTGCGAGCGAAGAAGTGACACAAGCTCTGACCAACATGAATGGCATTATCAGCCTAGCACCCAATAGTGTCGGCCCTGCGATTGCCAATCACATGATTGAAAAAGGCGATTTACTGCGCTTAAGCAGCGAGGTAATTAAACCTTTCTATAAAGACAAATCTCTACGTGCGGTTGAGCTTTTACAAGAAGCGATCGATGACCCTCGTTTCCGTATCCACAAGCCTGAAGGTGCGATTTTCTTATGGCTATGGTTTGATGAGCTGCCGATTACCACCATGGAGCTGTACGACCGCCTCAAAGCTCGTGGCGTATTGATTGTTCCGGGTGAATACTTCTTTATCGGCCAAGAAGACGAGTGGGATCATGCCCATCAATGTCTACGCATGAACTACGTGCAAGATGATGAGGCGATGCAGAAAGGCATTAATATTATTGCAGAAGAAGTGAAAAAAGCTTACTCAGAGCAGTAATAAAAGCTTTTAGCTTACTGTAGACCAAATACAAAAAAGAGCACCGACCTTCTTCAAGGTACTGGTGCTCTTTCACTTCTACTTCCCGAGATTTATTAGCTTAAATGAGCTAATAACGCTTAGCCTTCTAGAAGACTATTACCATTAATAGCAATCTTACGTGGTTGCATCGCTTCTGGGATTTCGCGTTCTAGGTCGATGTGAAGAAGACCATTTTCCATGCTTGCGCCCACCACTTTTACGTAGTCAGCCAGTTGGAATTTTCGCTCGAAATCGCGCTCTGCAATACCTTGGTATACGAAAGTTTTCTCGGCTTCTGCTTTACGCTCACCTTTAACAATTAGCATGTTCTCTTTTTGAGTAAGGTCTAATTGATCATCAGCAAAACCAGCAACGGCCATAGTAATACGGTAGTTGTTCTCGTCTTTTTGCTCGATGTTGTAAGGAGGGTAACCGCCAGAAGTATTTTTCGACGTGTTCGATTCCATCATATTGAATAGACGATCGAAGCCGATTGCGTTGCGGTAAAGTGGAGTGAAATCTACAGTTCTCATAATGCTATCCTTTTAGTAAGCAATAGTCTTAGCCGTGAATTTTACTGAGATCGAACCTGTGAGTGATTCAGTAAACAGCTAAGGGATTCAATTCGCATTCCACGGGTTTCACCTCTAATGGTGACAACTCTGGGACATGACAATGAATCAATTTTTAAATTGTGTGCTGCCAAAGTTATCCTCTATTGAGCGATACTCTAGCAACGGTTATGAAGGTTCTGTTTCTTCTCTTGTAGAGCAAGACAGTCATCCTCTTCACAACTAGATATGTGGATTGAGCGAATCAGTTTCAAGCGTTTATTTTCAATTATTTTTCCAATCCAATATTTTTCAATCACTTAAAAACAAAAAAGACCGCCATTTTTGGCTAATGCCGATCAGT
>NZ_JBFRVM010000169.1:0-28240 GCF_041475145.1 Vibrio sp. 10N.222.49.A3 | reverse complement strand
CTTATCCGAACGGCATTATACCTAAGGGTAGCCGTTTTAATATCAAACTGAGCTAACTAGCTTGGGTTCAGTTACCTGCCTAGCAAGTCATTAAGCGTGAGCAAGTGGTGTTGTTGATTGGCGTAGCCATTCCAAAGTATCACCTTCAACTAATGGGCTAACATCGTTCCATACTTTCTGATGGTAATCGTTTAGCCATGCAAGCTCAGGTCGTGTCAGTAGATCGACGTTGATGTTGCGCTTATCAATAGGGCAACGTGTTAGCGATTCAAACGTTAGTACTGAGAAGTCACCTTGAGTAGGAAGCTCAACGACCAATTCTAGGTTCTCGATACGGATACCAAACTCATCAGCACGGTAGTAACCCGGCTCGTTTGATAACACCATGCCTTCAACAAGAGGTACGTCGATAAGCTTCTTAGAGATGCTTTGTGGGCCTTCATGAACACTTAGGAAGTGACCAACACCGTGACCAGTACCATGATCGTAATCGAAGCCTTCTGCCCATAAGTGCTGACGCGCTAGGATATCCAGTTGGAAACCACGAGTACCCTGTGGGAAACGCGCACGTGCAATGCCGATGTGACCTTTAAGCGCTAATGTGAACTGCTGAATCATTTCGTCGCTTGGTTGGCCAATCGCGATAGTACGAGTGATGTCGGTTGTACCATCTAAGTACTGACCGCCTGAATCGACTAGGTACAGAGTATTCAGTTCTAGCTGACCAGGTTCAGGTTGGTTCTCATGGTTGTAGTGACACATTGCAGCGTTGCCGCCAGCCGCAGAAATGGTGTCAAAACTTAGATCCATCAGCGTCGGGTCTTGCTCGCGGAATGATTGTACTTTGTCTGCTAGTACAGCTTCGTTGTGCAGGTTACCTTGCGCGACTTCTGCATCAATCCAAGACAGGAATTTCGCCATCGCCACGCCATCTCGAATGTGACACGCTTTCATACCTGCAATCTCAGTTGCGTTTTTGGCAGCTTTTGGCATTAGGCATGGGTCTGCTGCTTCAATGATGTGAGCGCCAGCGTTTTGCAGAACAAGCGTGTACCAAGCATTACTCGTGCCTGAATCGACAGACACATTGTTACCTTCTAAAGACTGAAGGCGCACTTCAAGCTCTGATGGGTGAGAAACTCGAATACCATTACCAACGTGTGCTTCAAAGCCTGCTGGGATGCGTGCTGGGTCTAGGAAGAAATCGACGCTTTCATCAGCGTGAATGATTGCATTAGACAATACAACAGGTAGGCGAGATACGTCTAAACCACGAATGTTAAGCAACCAACAGATTGAGTCTAGCTCGGTAAGGATAGCGGCGTCCGCACCTTTTGCTTTTAGTAAGCCAGCAATCTCCGCGCGTTTGCTCTCGCTTGATTGGCCAACGGCGTCTGTTGCCATTAGGCGAACATCAGACACGACAGGTTCAGGGCGATCAGACCAAAGTTCATCAATTGGATTAGAAGAGAGTGTCGTTAACTCAACTTTCTCTGCTAGTTTAGCTTGGGCACCTTTCAACCAAGCTGCAGTGTGCATGCGTGGGTCGAAGGCAACCTTGCTGCCTTGTGGCAATGAATTGATGATCCAATCTAAAGCCGGCTCTTCAATAAGGTGGCGATACTCAAATAACTCTGCTGGTACCTGCTTACGAACCTGGACGGTGTAGCGACCATCTACAAAAATAGCAGCAGTTTCACGAGTGATAACAGCGGCACCTGCAGAGCCAGTGAAACCTGTTAACCAGTGAAGTCGCTCGTTATGAGCGGGAACGTATTCACCTAGATATTCGTCTTCATGTGGAATGATAACGGCATCTAGGTTGTTTGTTTCAAGCCAAGCTCGAACTGCAGCAACGCGTTCAGCAGTGATATTGTGCATCTGTGTTTATCCTTATTGTTAGGGTCCTTGTTAACACTCACAGTCGATATACATGCGAGGGGACTTATTAGGTCAATAAGCTAGCGCTTTTGTTCGTTTGCTGCAAACGCTGTACGCCATTTTTATCTAAGGTGCAGAGTTTTTTCTTTGATGATATCTCGCAACCAAGTTAAGGCTGGGTCATTTTCTCTGTCACGGTGCCAAAACAGAGTGTATGCCATCGGAGGAAATTCCATTGGTAAAGGCACAACCACTAAGTCGAGTTGTTTAGCGACGAGGTAAGTAAAGTGGCTTGGTGCGGTAAACACAAAGTCGGTATAGGTACACAAGCTTGCTGCACTATTGAAGTCTGGAACAGAAATAGCGATATCTCGCTGATGACCAAGATCAGCCAGTTTGTAGTCGAGCAGCCATCGATCGTTCCCATCACATCTTACTTGTACATGACGCTGCGCAAGGTAGGTTCCCAAATCCCATTTACCACTTAGAGCAGGGTGGTTACGCCTTAATACACACATCTGTGCATCACGGTAGATCTCTTGTTCGCAGATGTCGTCTGGCGGCAGCATGGTTAAGCGCGCATCGTTGATGTCGATGTCTTTGCCTGTGAGTCCGATATCTAACTCACCAAGCTGTAGCTTCTTAAAGGTTTGTTCGGTCCACGCATGGGTGTTGATATTAACCTTAGGTGCTTGTCGAAATATCGCTGGTAAGAAGTGAGGAAGAATCAGCGGGTAAACACTCTCAACGGCAGCAATGTGAAAGCTGTGGTCGCTATTGTTGGGAATGAATGTCTCTGGTTGAGTGAGAACATCAAGTTGGTTGATCAACGTTTCTAACCGAGGCTTAAGGAAAACAGCTTTCGGTGTTGGTCGTAGGCCATGAGCACTTCGTGTAAAAAGGGGGTCATTAAATTGTTCACGAAGCTTGGCTAGCGACTTACTCACAGCCGATTGGCTCAAGCATAATCTATGTGCGGTACGAGTGACACTCAGCTCTTCCATCAGCACCTGCAAGCAAACTAGTAGATTGAGGTCGAGGCGTGATAGTTTCTCGATATTCATGTGAGTTTCCTATTTGGAATAATGCTAATGAGTATATGCCATTTTTGTTCATATCTTTAGTTGGTTATTATGCACCTAAATTAACTCATTCGGAGAATCTTGTGCCTTCTAACGCGCTTCCAACCCCTAGTAAACTGCAGGTTGCTTTATTGGCAATGCTGGTTCTATTTAGCCCTCTGGCTATAGATATTTATCTTCCAGCTCTGCCACAAATTTCAACAGCGTTTCACGTGGAACACGCACTAGCACAAGATACGATTACTTGGTTTTTATTCGCCATGGGTGTCGGGCAATTATTTGCAGGCCCTTTGGCTGATAAGTTAGGACGTCGAACCGTTGCATTGGGAGGTGTTAGTATCTATGCATTGAGTGCTTGCTTGGCGTGGGCAGCTCAATCGATTGATATGATGCTAATAGCTCGGCTGCTACAAGGCTTAGGAGCTTGTGCGACTTCTGTAGCAGCCTTTGCGACGGTTCGCGATCTATTTGGCCCGGAAAAAAGTGGCCGCATGATCAGTTACCTCAATGGTGCAATTTGCTTTATTCCTGCACTAGCTCCGATTCTGGGTGCTTGGTTAACTCAACAGTTTGGCTGGCGCTCGAACTTTAGCTTTATGGCTGTGTTCGCTGTCGTGGTTGGCACCATTCTGTTTTTCCAAATGAAAGAGTCTAATCCGGCGACAGAAAAGGTCGCGGTGTTCAAACTTGAGCGTTACTGGTCGGTATTGAAAACACCATCGTTCATCTTCCACGCGACATTGTGCTTAATGGCGATGGCAGTAATCCTTGCTTACGTTACCTCTGCACCTGTTGTGCTGATGGAAAACCTAGGTTTGACGATGAATGAGTTTACGTTCTGGTTTGGTATTAACGCGGTTATCAACATCACGGCTGCATTCACTGCGCCGAAGTTTATGGATCGTTTTGGTACTTACAAAGCATTGGTTGTCGGTATTTCAACGCTTGGCTTAGCGGGTGTGGTTATGCTGGTGCTTGCTGAGCATGCTAGCGCGATCGCGTTCATGTTGCCGATTTTCCTATCTTCAGTTGGCTTCGCTTGGATTCTTGGTGCCGCAGCCGGTAAGGCACTTGAACCTTTTGGTGACCGTGCGGGTACCGCAGCTGCGTTGCTTGGATTGTTCCAAATGAGCGGTTCTGGACTGCTTGTTGGTACGATGCAACGTCTTGATTTAACGTCTCAAGTGATGATTGCGCTGCAAATGTTCCTTATTGTTCCTGCATTGTTAGTGCTTGCGAGCAAAGCGGGTAAGTCATGGCACACGACGTTTGCTAAGGCATAAGTCTCAAGGGTGACAAAATATACAAATGGCGGTTTGCGAAACGTTAAAACATGGTATATTTGTCACTCATTGAAACGTTAGTCCCCAACGGAAAATACTGTAATGTCATTAACAACCTACGAAATGGCGCGCATCTTAGAACAAATGGAAGATGCACCTGAAAAGGTCATGTTTGGTAAATTGCTTAAAGAGCTAGGAAACCAAAGTGAAGAGCGTATTCGCAGTGCGGCAAAACAAGTTCCAATTGATACTTTGCGAGATATCATTTACCAATTTCAACGCGTGGTTGAATCTCGTAAAGGTGAACAAGTTCAGCTACTAGCAAAAGAGCTAGCCGAGCAAGGTATCTCTGCTGAAGAGCTACAAGCTTTTCTAAACAAGTAGTTTATTCCAGATAAAAAGAAACCACTCAATTGAGTGGTTTTTTGCGTTTTGGACCTATGTAAATTTAGAGGCTATGGAAAAGAGCTTTAGCTTTTGAACTGCGCTTTTAAGATTCTATCCAATGAAAATGGTCCTGCTCCCCATACCACGACGATAAGAATCATTAATCCCCAAAGCTGATGATCATAGAAGCCTTGCGCCCACAATACAGGGTATGACACGACGGCCATGATATTGAAAACGAACAGCACTGCAGCCATTGGTCGGGTTAACAAGCCAAGCGCTAAGAATACCGGCAGAATCAATTCAGCTGCGGTACCCATGTAAGCGGCCAATTCCCAAGGCAAAAGAGGCACTTGGTATTCCAATTCAAACAAGTAAAGGGTGCTATCCCAAGTGGCTATCTTGGTGAGTCCTGAATTAAAGAAGACCCACGCCACCCATAGGCGACAAAACAGAAGTAGTACGGGAACAAAAAGTGCCTGTGATTTCTCAATCAAACTGTCGTATTGATCCATCATGTTCGTGACTGTGTTGTTATCCATATTATGTCTCCAATTCGGCATTGATTGAAAAGCCTGAGATGACGTTAAGTGCCATGACAGTATTCAGATGTTGTAGTAGTAAAGGCTCTATCGCTGAGAGCGTTTGACCCGATTGAAATTCGGTTAATAGTTGGTGGCTTTCTTGCGTCAAACGATGGCTCTCAATCTGTGAGTTTTCCGCTCGGATTAACACCCCAAATTCAGGTTGGTTGATGTCTAACCCATCGAGTTGTTGCTGATAGATAGCCTGCTCAAGCGCGATAATCGTATAGCTAGAATTAATTAGCGTTATTGAATCTTTGAGATGAAAGACTAAAGCGCCTTGTTGTTCTTGCGGTACATCAGCTAAACGAGAAAGAGGACGTTGGTCGACATGTGATTCTGAAACACATCTCACCAAGCTATCTTTTTGCCATTCATACAAAGCTACTTCAGCGAGATAAGGTGCAGCCTCGATAACAGCAGGAAAGGCTTGGATAGTTTGTTCAAAGTGTTCACCGTAACCACTGACGTCACCAGAGGTTGATGGATAACTTAAGACATGTTGACGAGCCATTTGTTGGAAGCACTCTTCACCAACCAACATTTCAGTCAGTGGATACGTAGCAGCCAGTACTTCACTCAAGCTAATCACAAAGTTATTTCGGTAGATCTGGATGCGCTGTTCATCGGTAAAGTGGTCGCTCACTATGTCGCAGTGCTCACCATTGTTTTGGTAGCGTAACGCGTTCGCAAACTCTGATTGCACATTAGCTAAAGAGTGGCTCATGATGCGCGACTCCTTTGGTTGAACTTGTCGTGTTGATACAAAATATCACTGGCTTTGGCCGCTTCAGCCAATAAAATTTGTGGCTCTGGGATATCTAAATCCCACTCTATCAAGGTATGGCGCAAACCATGTTGTGCAATCCAGTCAGTGTAGAGTTGCCATACTTCGTCACAGACAGGCTTGCTGTGGGTGTCTATCCAGATCTCACCTTGTTCGAGTTTCTTTTTGGTAAAACCTGCCAAGTGAATCTCTTCCACTTTGTCTGCTGGTATTCCATTGAGATACTCTTCGCAGCTGAAACCGTGATTAAAAGATGAGACAAAAATATTATTGAAATCGAGCAGTAGGCGACACTCGGTACGCTTTTGTACCTCGGCTAAAAATTCCCACTCTGGGATGGTTGAATGTTTGAAGGCAAGGTAGCTCGATGGATTTTCAATCAGCATAGGGCGTTGCAGGCCGTCTTGAACCTCGATGACATTGCGGCAGAAGACTTCTAACGCCTCTTCGGTATAAGGCAGCGGTAACAAGTCATTGAAGTAGTGACCGCCGGTCTGACTCCAGCTGAGGTGGTCAGAAACCAAGAACGGCTCGATATCATCAATGAGATCTTTTAACTGCAGTAAGTGATTTGGGTTGATGCGCTCAACAGAACCTAGAGACAACCCAACACCGTGACAACTTATGTTGTGGGCGTGACGAATTTCTCTCAGTTGTTGACGTTGCGGTGATTTCGCTAAAAAGTAGTTCTCGCTGTGCACCTCTAACCAACTCACTAAGGCTGGGTTTTGGCTAAAGAAGTCCAAGTGCGGTGTTCTAAGGCCAACCCCTGCGTTGGGATGAAGAGTTTGAGTCACAACGATTCTCCTAATGGAAAGTGGAGGTGAGCTGAATGTCAGCTCACCATACTAAGCAGCTCAATTATGATGATTGAGTGTTACCACCTGATAATTTGCCACACAGCCCTTTAGGTACGACTACGAATGCATCGGATTGGTTGTCTTCTTTGGCTGTACCCGCACATGAACTTGTTTTGGTTGCACAATCATTTTGGCCAGCTTTTGCAACGCCGTAGCATTTCTCTTTTGCTGCTGCTTCCGCAGGTGCTGATGTAAGAACTGCACCGCCGAACGCTAGTACACTTGTGATTGCAGCTGTAACAGCAAGATTAGAATTTTTCATAGTCATTCCCTCTAGGACTTAATAGTATTTTATATCGCAGGTTAATGGATTGTTAACTTGCTTACTAAAAAGGATAGGAAGAACCAGGAAATAATTTCACGACATTATAAGAAATATCAATATTAATGATGCATTAGCTATTAAGTTGCTGATTATATGATGTTATTTTTTGACTGTTTTTTCTTCTTATTATCCTAAACGCAGCCTAGTGTTTAGGTTATAATCAGCTTTTATGTATAAATACCCAGTAGTGAGCATATCCAATGATAGATCCTTCGCTTTTACTCGATGGCCTAAACGATAAACAACGTGAGGCGGTCGCAGCACCTTTAGAAAACCTACTTATTCTGGCAGGTGCTGGCAGTGGTAAAACGCGAGTGTTGGTGCATCGCATCGCTTGGCTGCAAAGCGTAGAGCAAGCATCGCCGTTCTCTATCATGTCGGTTACCTTCACCAACAAAGCGGCAGCAGAGATGCGTGGTCGTATTGAAGAGTTGATGATGGGTAGCTCGTCAGGCATGTGGAACGGTACCTTCCACGGTATTTGTCATCGCATCCTTCGTGCTCACTACCTCGATGCAAAACTGCCAGAAGATTTCCAGATCATTGATTCAGATGATCAGATTCGTTTGCTACGTCGTTTAATCAAGGCGCAAAACCTTGATGAAAAGCAGTGGCCTGCTAAGCAAGCTTCTTGGTGGATCAATGGCAAGAAAGACGAGGGATTACGCCCAAATCACATCGACGCCTACCATGATCCAATAACTCAAACGTGGTTAAAAATTTACTCTGCTTACCAAGAAGCATGTGATCGTGCTGGCTTGGTCGACTTTGCGGAAATCTTGTTGAGATCGCATGAACTATTGCGCGATAAGAAACACATCCGAGAGCACTACCAAGCTCGCTTCAAGCATATCCTTGTCGACGAATTTCAAGATACCAACAACATCCAATATGCTTGGCTGCGTATGATGGCAGGCCCAGATTGTCGCGTGATGATCGTAGGCGATGATGACCAATCTATCTATGGTTGGCGTGGCGCGAAGATCGAAAATATTCAGAAGTTCTTGGATGAATTCCCAGGCGCTTCAACGGTTCGACTCGAACAAAACTACCGTTCAACCAAAACCATTCTGCAGGCGTCGAACGAGCTTATCTCGAACAACACCGAACGTATGGGTAAAGAGCTGTGGACCGATGGCAACGATGGCGAGCCAATCTCAGTTTACTCGGCTTATAACGAGTTAGATGAAGCGCGTTTCACGGTCAGCAAAATCAAAGAGTGGCAAGAGAAAGGCGGTGCGCTAGAAGATACCGCGATGCTTTATCGTAACAATGCCCAATCTCGTGTGCTTGAAGAAGCTTTGATTCAAGGTGGTCTACCTTACCGAATCTATGGCGGCATGCGATTCTTCGAGCGTCAAGAAATCAGAGATGCCTTGAGCTACCTGCGCTTAATGAGTAACCGCAGCAATGATGCGGCATTCGAACGTGTCGTCAATACGCCAACGCGTGGTTTGGGTGATAAAACGTTAGAAACGATTCGTCTTGCGGCGCGTGACCGTGGTGCAACCATGTGGCAAGCCAGTATTGCTCTGATAGAAGAGCAAGTGCTTCCAGGTCGTGCTGCGGGTGCTTTGAGCCGCTTTATTGAACTTATCAATGCACTTGAAGATGACACCATAGAACTGAGACTTCATGAGCAAACCGACCACGTGATCAAATCGTCGGGCTTGTTTGCGATGTACGAGCAAGAGAAAGGCGAGAAGTCGAAGGCTCGTATTGAGAACTTGGAAGAATTGGTAACGGCAACGCGTCAGTTTGAAAAACCAGAAGAAGCGGATGAAATGAGCATGCTAACAGCGTTCTTAACTCATGCGGCTTTGGAAGCGGGTGAAGGTCAGGCTGATGAGTTTGATGATGCGGTTCAGCTCATGACTTTGCACAGTGCCAAAGGCCTAGAGTTCCCAATGGTATTCATGGTTGGCGTTGAAGAAGGCATGTTCCCAAGCCAGATGTCGGCAGAAGAAGCGGGGCGTTTAGAAGAAGAGCGTCGCTTGTGTTATGTAGGCATGACTCGTGCGATGGAGAAGCTTTACATCACTTATGCAGAAATGCGTCGTTTGTACGGTCAGGACAAATACCATAAGCCATCGCGCTTTATTCGTGAGTTGCCAGAGACCTGTCTGGATGAAGTACGTATGAAAGCGCAAGTGAGTCGTCCTGCTAGCAGTGGCCGCTTTAGCCAAACCGCCGTGAAAGAGAACTTTAACGAAACAGGATTTAGTTTGGGTTCTCGCGTTAAGCACCCTAAGTTTGGTGAAGGCACTATCATCAACTTCGAGGGAAGTGGCCCGCAGAGCCGAGTTCAAGTCGCGTTTAACGGTGAAGGCATCAAGTGGTTAGTAACGGCTTATGCTCGTTTAGAACAGTTGTAATCTGCTACTTCAGCATGTAGAAAACAGTTCGATATCTGAAACTATTCAGCATTGAAAAGTAATCCGTATAAAAAACAGAAAGAGCAGCCAATGGCTGCTCTTTTTTTATTGCTCGGTACTGTGCTGGATAGGCTGAATCGAGCTTAAGGCATTTCTGCCTAGGAAGGAGACTTACAGTACTGCAAGTGCCGCTTCGTAGTTTGGTTCTTCAGTGATCTCTGCAACCAACTCGCTGTGTGTTACCACACCTTTTTCATCAACAACGACAACGGCACGTGTTGTTAGGCCTGATAGTGGGCCTTCAGCAATCGCTACGCCGTAGTCTGATGCGAATGCAGGAGAACGGAAAGTTGAGGCGTGTTGAACGCCTTCAATGCCTTCTAGTTCGCAGAAGCGACCCGCAGCAAACGGTAGGTCAGCAGAAATACAAACAACAACCGTGTTCTCAAGCTCTGCCGCTTTTGCGTTGAACGTGCGTACGCTCGTCGCACAAGTTGCTGTGTCGATACTTGGGAAGATGTTTAGAACCACTTTCTTGCCTTCAAGAGAAGCAAGAGTCAGTTCAGAAAGGTCGCCTGCAGTCAGTGCAAAGCTTGGTGCTTGTTCGCCAGTTTGTGGGAATGTGCCTGTTAGTGGTACAGCAGCGCCTTTGAAGGTAACGTGTGACATGAATTTGTCCTTAGTTTAATTATGGTTATGAAACTAGTTGAGCCTAGTAAGACTTACGTTACGCGGAAGTGGTTAAGAAGTGAATGCTTTAAATGTCAGAATTGTAATTAAAGGTCTTTGATTTATTTGTTTGAGAGAGGAATAAGTGAAACGACAGATAAAGAAAAACCCCGAGAGCTTGCGCTCATCGGGGTCTATAGTCTTACTCGCAGCAATCCGGCTACTAAGTGTGCTCCATGCATCAAATCCATGATAGTGTGCTGTTATCCTTCAGCGTATTCCTTTCGTCGCCTTCCTAGCGGTGTCCTTGATCTTATCCTGATCTGCCAACAATCCTCGTTAGCGCGCGTCACTTGTTCCTTGAGCGGTGTCCTTTACATCATCCTGATGTTCAGTCCTTTCCTCGTCCAGAGGTGTCCATTGTCTTTCCTTAGTAGCAACCATCCTAGCTACTATTGCGTCCATTCAATGTCCATTTCGCTATCCATGCCGATTATTCATCCTGAGTAATCGAATCTTCATCCTGAAGATAACCAAATCCTTGGCGTTTCCTGTTCCGTGTCAGCATCCTTCCGACACCATTCATATTACCGATTCCTTATTTATCAGCAATGGTGCATAAGCGAATTTCTATATAATTATTTGAGTGATAAATGTACGTGTCTTTTTAATTCAATTGGTTACGACGTTAGGGTGACTAATTTTGTCATCAAATATCGATATTTACTCACTGCCTTGTGAGAGATCTCGCACAAGGCCGCGAGTAAAAAGGGAGGATTATTCCCTACTGACCAATGGCTGCACCTTCACGACGAGGGTCTGCAGCGCCTTCTAAACCATCTTTTGTGATGCGAATCGCGTGTAAACCAGAGTTAAGATCGCGAACGTTGACCTCAAATCCCATCTTTTCTAGCTCAGGTTTGAAGTTTTCCGCTGATGTTCCTTTTTCTAAATCTAAGGTACCGAAGCGGTTTAGGAAGTGTGGTTGATTGATGGCTTGCTGAATATCCATGTCCCATTGGGTATGAGCAATGATCGCTTGTGCCACATAACCTATGATACGGCTGCCACCGGGAGAGCCAATCGCTATGTAAGGTTTATCGTCTTGCATGATGATGGTCGGTGCCATTGAAGAGCGCGGACGCTTACCCGGTTCAAGTCGGTTGGCGATAGGCTTACCATCGTTATGGGTCTTGAATGAGAAATCTGTCAGTTCGTTGTTGAGTAGGAAACCTCTCACCATCAAACGTGAGCCAAAGGCATTCTCAATGGTGGTGGTCATCGAAACGACATTGCCATCGCTATCAACAATATTGAAGTGGCTGGTGGACGGCAATTCAATAGAAACATCTTGGCTTTGCAGCATTGCATGATCCCACGGTGGCGTGCCCGATGGTGCGCTTTCTAATGCCTTGCCTGCGGTAATTAACTGAGCACGTTCCTGCAAATAGTCAGTATTGACTAACCCTTGGGTTGGCATTGGCACGTAATCTTGATCGGCCATATACATACTACGGTCTGCAAAGGCTAGGCGAGAAGCGTCTGCTAACACTTGCCAAGATTTCGCGTCGTTTGGCCCCCATGATTTGAGGTCAAATTGCTCAGTCATTGCAAGGATTTGTCCGACCGTTAACGCACCAGAGCTTGGTGGCCCCATTCCGCAAATATCGTAGCTTTCATAAGCAGAACAAACCGGTTCGCGTTGTTTAATTGAATAAGCGTCGAAGTCTTTCTGTGCTAATACGCCCGGGTTACCTTTCGCGGTTTGCACGGTATTGATGATGTCGGTAGAGATCTCACCTTGGTAAAAGGCCTTAGCACCGTTCTTAGAAATAGCGTTTAACGTTGCCGCGTATTCTGGGTTCTTAAGTTGAGTACCCGCTGTTTTCGGGCTGCCATCGGCATTGAAGAAGTAGGCTTTAGTTGTCGCAAATCGGCTTAGTCGCTCTTGGTCATTTTCAATCAAGGTAGCTAAACGTGGACTAATAGTGAAACCTTCTTCAGCTAGCTGAAGAAGGTTTAATCAGTGATGCCCACTCTAATTTTCCGTACTTCTGGTGAGTGTCCCACAGCAATTGCACCGTGCCCGGTGTCGCAACTGAGCGACCACCAACCACTGCATCGTAAAACTTAAGCGGTTGTCCGTTTTCGTCTTGGAATAGACGTGGTGTGGCATCAAGTGGTGCAGTTTCACGACCATCGTAGGTTTTGAGTTGCTTGTCCTTGCCATCAAAATAAACAAGGAACGCACCACCACCAATACCTGATGACTGAGGTTCTACTAAGCCAAGCATAAGCTGCACGGCAACCATGGCATCAATGGCGTTACCACCACGAGCAAGCACATCAGCACCAGCTTGTGTCGCTAATGGGTTGGCCGCAGTGACCATCCAGTCATTGGCTTTGACGAGTTGTTTGGTTTCTAAACCACTACTTTGTTCGGGTGCGACGGAATCGGCAGCTTGATTTGCCCAACTGACGTGAGAGGCAAAAAGTAGGGTAAAAGTGGCGAGGGTTGTTAGTTTTGTTTTCCACTGCATGATCTTCTCCTTTTAATATGCAGAGCTAGATTGGCAGTGGAAAGATGAGATAGCCAGAGTGTTGTTAACGAATTGTAATCTTGATTCGAATTTAAGCGATTAAACCGGATAGCGACTGCCAAAGAATACTCACGCCAATAAGGCTGAATACCACTCCACATAAGCCATCGATGTATACCGTTGCTTCGCTGAGTTTCTTTTGCAATGCTTTAGTCGAAAGCATCCAAGCCAGTAGTGAGAACCAAAACAGAGACAGACCAAATAGGATGATAAGCGCAAAGCCTTTACCTGACAGAGACATGTCGGCAGGCACTAGGCTCGACATCAAGCTGATAAAGAACACCAAAGCCTTTGGGTTGAGAATATTGGTCGCAAACCCTTTCGAAAATGCCTGACGCTTATTGGTCAGAATCAGATCGTTGGAATTGACGGTATCGGCATCATCATCGTGGTTCTGAATGATTTGCCAGGTTGCTTTAAGTGCTCCGTAACCTAAGTACAGTAAGTAGCTACCGCCGGCTAGTTGGATAATGGCAAATAATGTGGGTTGTTGGTGGACTAGGTAACTGATTCCCGTCAGGCTCAGCAATGAGTGCAGCAAGATCCCGCAAGATAAACCAAGCGCAATGTACAAGCCTGTCTGGCGTCCGTGACGCGTCGCATTTTGCACGACTAACGCAAAATCAGGGCCGGGGCTCATCAAAGCGATGAAGTGGATAGAGGCTAGGGTGATCAGTATGGTGACTTCGTTCATCGTCAGTTCTCAATAACGTTGCCGCTATTATTAAATAAGTAATCGTATTGAGCGTAGCTTACCGTGATTTGAAATCGAGCAATTGTAAATTATCAACACTTAGTTGATTTGTGAGGGTGGTACACCGAACGTGGTTTTGAAAGCCTTAGAGAAGTGTGCTTGGTCATAGAAGCCTACTTGGTGCGCGACCTTGGTACCACATATCCCAGACTTAATCAGACGCATGCTTTGTTCCATACGTAAACGGCTCAGCCATGCATAAGGCGTAATGCCCATTCTGTTTTTAAAATGGCGTTGGAATTGAGTCGTGGTTAAACCACACAACTCAGACAATTGTTCTAATCGCACTGGTTGATCCAAGTTCGCCATCAAGTAGTCTTTTAGCGTATCAATCGATTGATTACCCAGTTTGATGTCACTCTTCGATCCAAATTTCGCATAACGATCGACAATCGTCGAGAACCCTTCGAAAGGTAAGCAATCTTGAGCGAGCTGGCTGATGTTTTGATGGATTAATAGGCCGTGTAAGTTGCGCAATTGTGAAAATGCAGCTTGATCGGAGAGGATCAACTCAGAAAAGCCTAATGTGTGACCATTTTGCTTGGGATCGGCAAGATCTTGAAACCATTGGGGAGACACGGCAAACACACTGACTTGATAACCCGAATCGAGTTTGGAGTGCCCATCATGCAGCTCATCGGGTGGCATGATAACAACTTGGCCAGCACCAACATTATGGCTCGTCCCTTTATAGACGAATTTCTGCTGTCCTTGGGTAATTAAGCCAATGTGAAAGTCCAAATGATAGTGGCGCTGAAAGGCAAACTCTTGGTACTGAGCTTGGATCAGGCTGATATCTTCTGTTGGGGTAGAGTAGTAGTGGACTTTATCCATGGTACAAAAAAGCTTGGTCAAATAGTCATCAATTCAACCAAGCTTATCTTCGTATTAAGGGATTGTCTTGTAAAAAACGATCAGTGTTACTGCTTAGCGCGTTTGTTCTTTTTGTTGTTACGCAGGCCATCAAAGCTGAAAATAACCAGTGCTCCCCATATGAAAGCAAAGGTGATCGCTTTATCTGAGGTAAAGGCTTCGCCGTAGATCAGAACCGCCAGTAAGAACATCAAGCTTGGACCGATGTACTGGAAGAAACCTAGTGTTGATAGCTTCAAGCGAGTTGCAGCGCCAGTAAAACACAGCAATGGAACCGTGGTGATCACTCCGGCAGCAACCAGTAACAGGTTGAGTTGCATCGGGTTCATCGATAAGTTTGAGGTCGGGCTATCGGCAATAAACAGTAAGTAGGTTGCGGCGATAGGCAGCATCACCAGCGTCTCAATGAATAAGCCAGTTTGAGCTTCCAAGCTAACCTTTTTACGTAACAAGCCATAGAAACCAAAGCTGAAGGCTAGGGCAATGGCAACGATCGGCACAGAGCCAAACGCGATCAATTGAATTATCACGCCAATCGCAGCCAGAGCAACCGCAAACCATTGAAGTTTACGTAAGCGTTCGCCAAGGAAGAACATCCCGAGCAACACGTTAATCAGCGGATTGATGTAATAGCCTAAGCTGGCATCGAGCATGTGATTGGAATTCACCGCCCAAATAAAAATAAGCCAGTTGGCGCCCACTAAAATCGAAGTGGCGACTAAATAGAGCATTTTTGGTTTAGAGGTGAGGGTGTCTCGAACCTTACGCCAGCCACGACTCATGTGCAGTAGAAAAGCGAGTAGGAAAAAAGACCATACTACACGGTGGCTAAGAATCTCAAATGGGGATACTTCACTTAAAGATTTGAAATATATGGGAGCGATTCCCCACATGGTGTAAGCGGCAACGGCAAGCAAAATTCCCTGTCGCGTACGTTGTTGGTCGTCTTGTGTCATGTAACTTTCTCTAGCACTGAGTGCTTATTAATAAGATTTATAAAGAGAGTTGGTCAGTATAGGAGCGTTAACCCTTTTCACCTAACAATTTGCGGTTTAATTCGCCAGCGTTCCCCTCTACAATGTGCGCCTTGCTTGCCAATGCTGCACGCTGACTTTATACCTTGATTAGGAACCACAATGACCGCCACTCTGATTGCTGAGCAAACACCAACTCCCGCGAATGATGCGCAAGATATCTTACAAGATGTCTTTGGTTATCAAAGCTTTCGTGATGGTCAGCAAGAGGTCATAGACCTAGCCGTTGAAGGCAAAGACAGCTTGGTCATTATGCCAACCGGTGGTGGTAAATCTCTGTGTTACCAGATCCCGGCTTTAGTGCGTGATGGACTGACTTTGGTTATCTCACCGCTCATTTCATTGATGAAAGACCAAGTTGACCAATTGAAAGCCAATGGCGTGGCGGCTGAGTGCATAAACTCATCGATGCCACGCGATCAACTGTTGAGCGTGTTCAACCGCATGAACTCAGGCCAATTGAAGATGGTTTATGCTTCACCAGAGCGTGTGTTGATGCGTGACTTCATCGAGCGCTTACAAGGCTTACCGCTTTCGATGATTGCGGTGGATGAAGCACACTGTATCTCTCAGTGGGGACACGATTTCCGCCCTGAGTATGCTTTGCTAGGCCAGCTTAAACAGTATTTCCCGCATGTGCCTTATATGGCGTTGACAGCAACCGCTGACGATGCGACGCGCAAAGATATTATCTCGCGTTTGCAGCTGGTGGAGCCGCACACTTACTTAGGCAGCTTCGATCGCCCTAATATTCGCTACAACCTAGTTGAGAAGCACAAGCCCGTGTCACAGGTGGTTCGCTACCTTGAAACACAGAAAGGCAATTGCGGCATCATCTATTGTGGTAGCCGTAAGAAAGTGGAAATGGTGACCGAGAAGCTGTGCAATAACGGTATTCGCGCTGCGGGTTATCATGCAGGCATGGACACCGACGAACGCGCTTACGTTCAAGAAGCTTTCCAACGTGATGATATTCAGATTGTGGTCGCGACCGTGGCCTTCGGTATGGGCATCAATAAACCCAATGTACGCTTTGTGGTGCACTTTGATATCCCACGCAACATCGAATCTTACTATCAAGAGACAGGCCGTGCAGGTCGTGATGGCTTGCCTGCTGAAGCGATGATGTTGTTTGACCCTGCTGATATGGGTTGGCTGCGTCGTATGCTGGATGAGAAAGAAGAAGGCCCGCAAAAACAAGTTGAGATGCACAAGCTGAACGCGATGAGTGCCTTTGCCGAAGCGCAAACATGTCGTCGTCAGGTTCTGTTGAACTATTTTGGCGAATATCGCGAGAAGCAATGTGGCAACTGCGATATCTGCTTAGACCCACCAAAGCACTTTGATGCGACCCAAGAGGCGCAGAAAGCGTTGTCTTGTGTGTACCGCGTTAATCAGTCGTTTGGTATGGGCTATGTGGTTGAAGTGATGCGCGGTATGCAGAACATCCGTGTACGCGATAATGGTCACGACAAGCTTTCTACTTACGGTATCGGCCGCGACCATAGCCATGATTACTGGATCAGTATCTTCCGTCAGTTGATTCACAAAGGCTTGTTGTTTCAGAACATCACTCGTAATTCGACATTACAGTTAACAGAAGAAGCTCGACCGCTACTGCGTGGTGAGATGTCTTTGGAGTTGGCTGTACCTCGTTTAGATACCGCAGTGCGTAATGCTAAGTCCGATAAACTAAGCAGCAAGAATTACGATAAGAAGCTGTTTGCCAAACTGCGTAAGCTGCGTAAGTCGATCGCTGATGAAGATGGCTTGCCACCATACGTGGTATTCAGTGATGCGACGCTGATTGATATGGCCGAAATCCTACCCACATCTTATGGCGAGATGCTGGCAGTCAATGGCGTTGGTCAGCGTAAACTCGATAAGTACGCAGACCCATTCTTAGATTTGATTCAAGAGCACATCACCACACACGGCTAGTTTGCAAGAAACGGCTAGTTTATAAAAACGATGGACTCATAGAAAAAGAATAAGGTTGATATGGACATGACAACACCAACAGAATTTGGCTTAAGAGAGTATTTGGCTGAGGAAGGGCGTTTATTGATTACGTCTCCAAGTTTTGATTTTGATTCTTACGAAGTATTAGGTGAAAAGCTGGTGGCGTTACTGTCAGCGTCTGTTATTGAAAAGCAATGGGACGCCGATGTGCACTCTTGGTTGATCGATTTTGAAGATTGTCGAATGTTTTTAAAGTCTGAACATTACAGTGAATCAATCTGGTTTGAGTCGTTAAACGCTGAAGAAAGCCGAGAAGAATTCGATTATCTCGCGACGCTTTTTAAGCGCGGTTTCTAACTTTTTGCATGGCTTTTAAAACTTGGCTTCTAACGTCATTCATCAATAAAAGTGAGGATAAACGTTTGCGTTTGTTCTCACCGTTGCAGCCAATATTGATTAATGTATAATCGCCCGCCGCTCAATAGAGCAAATTATAGAAACATTTTTAATTCACATTATTGGTAAGAGCTTTCTTGGTTTATTCGAAGAAATGACTCGATTTGGGTTCCCTCACCCCCAAACCAAACTAAAAAGGTACAGCATGAGTAACTTTACCCCTGCGCAACAGCGCAAAGCCCTAGCACTATTAGTTTTGTTCCATTTGATCATTATTGCATCAAGCAACTATTTGGTTCAGCTACCTTTTACCGTCTTCGGTATGCACACCACTTGGGGTGCTTTCACTTTCCCGTTTATCTTTCTAGCGACAGACCTGACCGTACGTATTTTTGGCGCGCAGCTTGCTCGTAAAATCATTTTCTTAGTGATGTTACCAGCGCTGGCCGTTTCTTATTTATTGTCTGTGGTGTTCTTTGAAGGTTCATTCCAAGGCTTTAGCCAACTAGGCGAGTTCAACTTGTTTGTTGCACGCATCGCAGCGGCAAGCTTCATGGCTTATTTGCTTGGTCAGATCTTGGATGTGCATGTGTTCAACCGCTTACGCCAAATGAAGCAATGGTGGGTTGCGCCAACGTGTTCAACGTTATTCGGTAATGCCATTGATACCATCGCGTTCTTTGCGATTGCTTTCTACCAAAGCCCAGATCCATTCATGGCTGAGCACTGGACTGAAATTGCGTTGGTCGACTACGGATTCAAGCTTATCATCAGCTTAGGTTTGTTTGTTCCAATGTACGGTGTACTTCTAAATTACGTGGTTAAGAAGTTAACCGCTGTGAACCCTGACTTTAAAGCAACGGGCGTTAACGCTTAAGTTTAGATTTGTAACGCAAAGCATTAATGCAGCGATGAGAAAAAGCCCAAGTTAGTAGACTAACTTGGGCTTTTTTAATTTCTAGCGTCAGATACTAATATCAGAGGCATTCAATATTCAATGGCCAGCCAATATCGGTTTGTCTATTCGACTCGATCTCTAGCTCAGCAGCGGTCAGCGGGTTGTCTGCTAGCCATTGCTTAGAAAGCGTCAAGGTCAGATTGTTGTCATCCGTCGTCAGCTTGAACTCAGGCTCAAGCGCTGGATAACGACGGTGAGTCAACAAAATAGCTAAACGCAGAATTCGTAAAATTCGCTTGCTGCTGGTACCTGAGATTGCATGTTGCTCAGGCAATGAAGTTAACTGTTCGCGGTAGCGACGTGTTAACTCACCCAAGCAGTGCTTTTGCGCTCGAGTAAAGCCAGGTAGGTCTAAGTTCTGCAGTAGGTAAGCACTGTGCTCGCCGCCTTTTTTGAAATCGATTGTTAAACCAATCTCATGAAGCTTCGCCGCTGTTTGTAATAGCACACCTGCTTGAGGTTCAGAAACCCACGTTTCGGCGCCCGCTTGCTCTAATAGAGTCTGTGCGACTACAGCAACTTGTTCACTGTAGCTTACGTCCATTTGGTAGCGTGATTGCACGCTCTTAATGGTACGAGCGCGAATATCTTCTTGGCGAAACTCATCAACCATCTCGTAGGCGAGACCTTCACGGAGTGCGCCGCCAGCGAGTGTCATTGAATCAATTTCAAGCAGCTCAAAAATCGCGATAAGAATAGAAAGACCACTTGGGAACACTAGTGCGCGCTCAAGGGTTAAGCCTTCAATCTCAAGCTCTTCTAAGCGCTCTGTAATCATCGCTTGTTTTTGTAGACGCTTGAGTTTGGCGTGAGTAATGACTTCATCCATGCCTTGCGCCAACATGATTTCTTGCAGTGCTTGAACGGTACCACTGGCACCAACACACACATCCCATCCGATATCAGTGTAGCTATCTAGGATAGGAGCCAACGTAGACTTAGCCGCTTCAATGGCATTGTTGAAGTTGGTTGCGGTTAATTGGCGATCTTTAAAGTGGCGTTCAAGCCAAGTAACACAACCCATCTTTAGGCTGGTTAAGGCTTTGGCTGAGAAACCTTCACCGATGATCATCTCGGTACTTGCACCACCAATATCAACCACTAGTCGGCGGCCGCTGCCACCAGAAGTGTGTGCTACGCCTTTATAGATAGTCGCAGCTTCTTCTTCACCAGAGATAACATTGATGTCGTAACCAAGGATCTGGTTCGCTTTCTCGAGAAATATATCCACATTGATAGCGGTACGTAGTGTCGCTGTACCAACAATGCGGATATTTTCTTTCGGAATATCTTGCAGTCGCTCTGCAAAGAGACTCAAACAGTCCCAACCGCGCTGCATGGCTTCAGAACTAAGCGCATTATTTTCATCTAAGCCTGCAGCTAAACGAACTTTGCGCTTAATTTTAGCCATGGTTTGTACGCTGCCATCGATATGACGCACAACGAGCATATGAAAACTGTTCGACCCT
Source organism: Vibrio sp. 10N.222.49.A3 (assembly GCF_041475145.1). Lineage (NCBI taxonomy): Bacteria > Pseudomonadati > Pseudomonadota > Gammaproteobacteria > Vibrionales > Vibrionaceae > Vibrio > Vibrio sp. 10N.222.49.A3. The sequence goes on along the minus strand of NZ_JBFRVM010000169.1, from coordinate 7,961 downwards.
AGGTCGATTGCAGCATAAAGCGGTGGTGACACTGTTTGGCTCATAAGCGACTAAGCTTCCTTGTTATGGCGCGGTTGGCGTGGGCGACGGTTCTGGTTTGGTTTACGGTTACCGTTGCGTGGGCCATTGTTGTTTGAGCGGCGTTGTTGCGGGTTACGTGTACGTAAGCGCATCGGTGCTGGCAGATCTTCCAGTAGTGCAGAAGCATCGTAGTCAGACATTGGGATAGCGTGTTCAATGTATTCTTCGATTGGTGGCAAGTTGATTGCGTAATCTTCACAAGCAAAGCTGATCGAGTGACCGCTTTCACCTGCACGACCTGTACGGCCGATACGGTGAACGTAATCTTCACAATCGTCAGGTAGGTCAAAATTGAATACGTGTGTTACTTGAGGGATGTGTAGGCCACGTGCTGCAACATCCGTTGCGACAAGCAGGTCAACATCACCTTTAGTGAATTGCTCAAGAATCTTTTCACGTTTCTTCTGAGGAACATCACCCGTTAGCAAACCAACACGGTGACCATCGGCAGCCAAGTGGCCCCAAACTGATTCACATTTGTGCTTAGTGTTAGCGAAGATGATTGCGCGATCTGGCCACTCTTCTTCGATTAACGTTTGTAGAAGAGCCATTTTGTGTTCGTTAGAAGGGTAGAAAAGCTCTTCTTGAATACGGTGACCAGTCTTACGTTCAGGTTCAACAACAACATGCTCTGGGTTGTGCATGTGTTCGAATGCAAGTTCTTGTACGCGGTAAGACAGTGTCGCAGAGAACAGCATGTTCAGGCGATCTTTAGGTTCTGGCATACGACGGAACAAGAAGCGGATGTCTTTGATGAAACCAAGATCGAACATGCGATCAGCTTCGTCAAGAACAACGGCTTGAATGTGGTTAAGGTTAAATACCTTTTGTTTGTAGAAATCGATGATGCGACCAGTCGTACCAATTAAGATATCTGCGCCTTCTTCGATCTTACCTAGCTGCTTGTCGTAGCTCTCGCCACCGTAAGCTAATGCTGCCTTGATACCTGTGCTTGCAACCAGAGAGTCAGCATCGTTGTAGATCTGAATCGCGAGTTCACGCGTTGGTGCCATAATAATCGCACGTGGCTGGTTAGGCTTACGGCCTTCATGCTCAGGTGTTTTTAGCAGGTGATTAAAAGTAGCAGTAAGAAACGCAAGCGTTTTACCAGTACCCGTTTGGGCCTGGCCTGCAATGTCTTGGCCGGTGAGCAGTACCGGGAGCGCCAAGGCTTGGATAGGGGTACAATAGTCGAACCCTTTTTTCTCCAATCCTTCAATGACTTGCGGAAGTAAATCCAAGTCGGCGAACTTTTGCTCTGTGATATGCGTCTTTTTCATTGCTATAGAATATCAGCTTAAGCTTGCAATACGAAAGTAAATACATTCCAATAGGGCATCTATTTACTGGTTATCATCCAACCAGTTCTAAAAAATACATTGGAGTGGAAGATGAGTGATAAGATTTTGCAGCTAACTGATGACGGTTTTGATAACGATGTAATCAACGCTGCAGGCCCTGTTCTTGTTGATTTTTGGGCAGAATGGTGTGGTCCATGTAAAATGATTGCGCCGATTCTTGATGAAATCGCAAACGAGTACGAAGGTCAGCTCACAATCGGTAAATTAAATATCGACCAAAATGCTGGAACTCCACCAAAATTTGGTATTCGTGGCATTCCAACGCTGCTTCTTTTCAAAGATGGCGGCGTAGCAGCAACTAAAGTTGGTGCATTGTCTAAAACTCAACTTAAAGAGTTCCTAGACGCTAACCTTTAATTAGGTGAGCCTTTGAAAAGAAACCGCGCAGTTAACAAATGCGCGGTTTTGTTTTTTCTAAGCTATGGACTAGTCTTAGTTTTAGTGCTAATTTATCGCACGTTAATTGAACAAATTCTCTTCTTGGTCGAGCCTGTGACCAAATCCTTCTTAACTTAAGAAAACAGACCCTATTTTGACTAAACAAACTTCCACCACTATGAATCTTACTGAACTGAAGAACAGACCTGTGTCTGAACTTGTTAAACTTAGCGAAAGCCTAGGTCTTGAAAATCAAGCTCGCTTAAGAAAACAAGACATTATCTTCTCCATCCTTAAAGCACACGCAAAAAGTGGTGAGGACATCTTTGGTGATGGTGTTCTAGAAATTCTTCAAGACGGTTTTGGCTTCCTACGTAGCGCAGACAGCTCATACCTTGCTGGTCCTGATGATATTTATGTATCACCGAGCCAGATTCGTCGTTTTAACCTTCGTACAGGTGACTCTATTGGCGGTAAAATCCGTCCACCTAAAGATGGCGAACGTTACTTTGCTCTGCTTAAAGTAAATACGGTTAACTACGATAAACCAGATAACGCTCGTAACAAGATTCTTTTCGAAAACCTTACTCCTCTTCACGCCAACGAACGTATGGTGATGGAAGCGGGTAATGGTGCAACTGAAGATATCACAGCTCGTATTCTTGACCTTGCTTCTCCAATCGGCAAAGGTCAGCGTGGTCTGATTGTTGCTCCGCCAAAAGCGGGTAAGACAATGCTTCTGCAAAATATTGCTCAAAGCATTGCCCGTAACCATCCTGAGTGTGAACTAATGGTTCTACTTATCGATGAGCGTCCAGAAGAAGTAACAGAAATGCAGCGCCTAGTTAAAGGCGAAGTAATCGCATCGACGTTTGATGAACCAGCATCTCGCCACGTACAAGTAGCAGAAATGGTAATCGAGAAGGCGAAGCGTCTTGTTGAACACAAGAAAGACGTGGTTATCCTACTGGATTCAATTACTCGTCTAGCTCGTGCTTACAACACTGTGATTCCTTCATCAGGTAAAGTTCTTACTGGTGGTGTTGATGCGAATGCTCTACATCGTCCAAAGCGTTTCTTCGGTGCGGCACGTAACGTAGAAGAAGGCGGTAGCTTAACTATCATCGCAACAGCACTGGTTGATACTGGTTCTAAGATGGATGAAGTTATCTACGAAGAATTCAAAGGTACAGGTAACATGGAACTGCACCTTAACCGTAAGATTGCTGAAAAACGCGTATTCCCAGCGATTGATTTCAACCGATCTGGTACTCGTCGTGAAGAGCTTCTTACCAAGAACGATGAACTACAGAAGATGTGGATTCTGCGTAAGATTGTTCACCCAATGGGCGAAATCGATGCGATGGAATTCCTTATCGACAAGCTAGCAATGACTAAAACGAACGATGAGTTCTTTGACGCTATGCGTCGTCAGTAGTATTGATTAGCTTATAGTTATTAAAAAGCGCTGCCTTCGGGTGGCGCTTTTTATTTGCATTTTGTAGCGACAGCTTGCAGAATGGGCAAAAGTGTTACGAGGAAGTTAAAATGCAACATGGACTGTTGTCATCATTACTCCTGTCTACTTCACTGTTACTTTCACCGGTTGGTATGAGTTATGCCACCGAGATGTCTCCACTTACAGTAGAGTCTTGGCTTGAGAATGATCAAGTAAAACTGAAAACTGCTGAATTACTCGAGCTTGTCGTGCGTGACGAAGTCAATTCGCTACGCTTTTCGCTTGAGCGTCTGACATTTCCCCAGCAAGAGGTGGCTCGTTACCGGCTCTTGAAGAAGATCGAACAGCAAGAGATCGTTCTCACCCCTAAGATGTCTATTTTCATAGAACAGCAACTCGCTATCACGCCGACCTACCAAGTATTAGAGCGTGGGGATGGCTACGAGTTTACGGTACCTGCTTTTAATTACCCTTCGATTGCTAATCGACTGATCAAGCAATGGCACCAAGACCAGAAGACACTGGTGTTTGTACTGGATGCAGAAAAGCGGGAACTTAACCTTAATGAGTGGTTGTCAGGGCCTGAGCATCAAGTTCAAACGCGAGAAGCACTATTAATTCGAGAGCTAGACAGTTTGTCTCCTGAAGCGGTTGACTATCTGACTAAGCAACTCACCGCATCTTCTATTGTTAGCTGGTTACCCTCTACCGAGGTGGTAGTTCGATTAGCGCAAGTGAGCGAAGACCCTGAGGTCTATAAGATTCTATGGCGAATGAAGGCCGATTATCATAGCCAAGCAGAGTTAGAGCGACTTGCTAAAACTAAACAAACGTTCGCGTTGGAACAGGTAATGGCAGCGACTAAGAATCCTCGTTTGAAAGATGAAGCGATTACTTTGCTTACCAAGGTGAACCCGCTATCAGAAGAGGTGAAGCAGTTCCTTGTCTCTAGGATGGCGATTGCCGATGAAGCGCCATTAGTCGCCCGTGAATTAGCCAAACAAGGTCACACGCTCTGGTTGCAAGATCTTGTGAATGATAACCCTCAGGTGAAGAGCTCTTTGATCGAGCAAGCATTACCGTAAAGTGGATTTTGCCTCTCAATAACCACACTAAAAAGGGGGATCTCAGCGTCACCCTTTTTGATATACTGAGCGCAGAATAATCAGCATGTAGAAGCCCTATGAGTTTTAAAGATTTACGTGATTTTGTCGACCATCTTGAAAGCATTGGTCAGTTGAAACGCATTTCTCACCCTGTCGACCCAGACTATGAAATGACCGAGATTAGCGACCGTACTCTACGTGCTGGTGGCCCGGCTCTTTTATTTGAAAATCCCGTAGGCTATGACATGCCTGTTTTGACCAATCTATTCGGTACACCTGATCGGGTAGCCATTGGTATGGGGCGTCAAGAGGTCAAAGAGTTACGCGAAGTAGGTAAGTTGCTTGCTTACTTAAAAGAACCCGAGCCACCAAAAGGCTTTAAAGACGCTATCGATAAGCTGCCTGTGTTTAAGCAGGTCTTAAATATGCCAGCTAAGCGTCTTCGTAAGGCGGCCTGTCAACAAATCGTATGGCAGGGTGATGACGTCGACCTAGATAAAATTCCGGTGATGAGCTGTTGGGCGGACGATGTCGCGCCGTTGCTAACGTGGGGTTTAACGGTTACTCGTGGTCCAAACAAGAAACGCCAAAACTTAGGTATCTATCGTCAACAGAAGATCGGCAAGAATAAAATCATCATGCGTTGGTTGGCCCACCGTGGTGGAGCGCTTGATCTACGTGATTGGATGGAAACCAACCCAGGCAAGCCATTCCCTGTCTCGGTAGCGTTTGGTGCCGATCCTGCCACGATTCTTGGTGCCGTTACGCCAGTGCCGGATACCTTATCGGAATACGCGTTTGCCGGCTTGTTGCGTGGCAGTAAAACTGAGGTCGTTAAATCAATCAGTAACGACCTAGAAGTGCCAGCGAGTGCTGAAATCGTAATGGAAGGTTACATCGACCCGAATGAGTTCGCAGACGAAGGGCCGTACGGAGACCATACTGGTTACTACAACGAGAAAGAAAAGCATCATGTGTTTACTATTACTCATGTAACCATGCGAGAGAATCCGATCTATCACAGTACCTATACTGGCCGTCCACCTGATGAGCCCGCGGTATTAGGTGTTGCGTTAAATGAAGTGTTTGTTCCTATTCTTCAAAAGCAATTCCCAGAGATAGAAGACTTCTACTTGCCACCTGAAGGTTGTTCGTACCGAATGGCGGTCGTGACCATGAAGAAGCAATACCCAGGTCACGCTAAGCGAGTGATGATGGGTGTATGGTCTTTCCTACGCCAATTCATGTACACAAAATTTGTCTTGGTATGCGATGAGGATGTTAACGCGCGTGATTGGTCTCAAGTGACTGCTGCTATGTGTGAACATATGGATCCGTCTCGTGATAGCCTGATGATAGAGAACACACCTATCGATTCACTAGACTTTGCATCGCCAGTGGTAGGTTTAGGCTCAAAAATGGGTTTAGACATTACTAAGAAGTGGGATGCGGAGCTGGCACTATCACCTGATGCTAAATCTTTACCTATAGATAGTCAGCATATTGAAGGTTGCCTAGCTGAGATAACCGAAGCCTTCCCTGAAATTATTGATATTCACTTACAGAATGACAATGCGTGCATGGTCGTTGTGTCTATCGATAAGCAAGCTGCAGGTAACGGTAAAAAAATCATTGAAGCGGTTTGGTCTCAGTTCGATGAGAACAAGTTTGTCATCGTATGTGATAGTGACGTTAACGTCAGTGACTGGAATGACATTATCTGGGCGGTGACTACAAGAATGGATCCGGCAAGAGATACGTTTTTCCTGAAAAACCAAACTGGACACTCAAAAATGGGTCTAGATGCGACAAACAAGTTTGAAGGTGAATGCCTGCGTGAGTGGGGTGTTCCAATCACTAAGAACCCAGACGTCGTTAAAAAGATTGATAGCATTTGGGAACAACTAGGAATCTCATGAGCTTCCAAGTAACCTTATACCCAGAAAATATCAGTTTTACCGTAGAAAAAGGGCAAACGGTTTTGGATGCTGCGCTCAACAGCAATATCAATTTTCCAAACCGTTGCCAAGTTGGTGCATGCGCTATGTGCATGTGCAAAAAATTAGAAGGCCAAGTGAGTTACCACCTTGAACCCATGCTCACAGAGAAAGAGCAGCTACAAGGTTGGATTTTTGCTTGCCAAGCATTTGCAGAAAGTAATTTAGTTCTAACCTTTGCCGATTAAGGGTTAGTGAGAGGAAGAACATGACTATTAAATGTAAAGTGAAATCTATCGAGCCTTTAGCTTGTAACACTTACCAAATCCTACTTCACCCAGAGACACCGGTCGCTTTTAAAGCGGGCCAATACTTGATGGTTGAAATGGGTGAAAAAGACAAGCGTCCATTTTCGATTGCAAGCAGCCCTTGTCGTCATGAAGGCGAGCTTGAGTTACACATTGGTGCCGCTGAGCACAATGCTTACGCTTCAGAAGTTGTTGAGGCAATGAAGAAAGCGCAAGCTGAAGATGGCGACATAGCTATTGATGCTCCGCACGGTGATGCGTGGGTTAAAGAAGAAAGCGATCGTCCTCTGTTACTAATTGCTGGTGGTACTGGCTTTAGCTACGTGCGCTCTATTCTCGATCACTGCATCGCGCAGAACAGTAAAAAAGAGATTCATCTATACTGGGGCGCAAAAGATGAGTGCCAACTGTATGCGAAAGAAGAGCTTGTCGACATTGCAGCAAAACACAGCAATGTACATTTTGTACCAGTAGTAGAAGAAGCACCTGAAGTTTGGCACGGTCAAACGGGTAATGTACTTGAAGCAATCACGCAAAGTTTCGAATCATTAGCTGATTTTGATATCTACATTGCGGGTCGTTTCGAAATGGCAGGTGCTGCAAGAGACTTGTTTACTCAGAATAAAGAAGCAAAGCGTGACCATATGTACGCAGATGCTTACGCGTTTATCTAAGAATTCTTTTAGATTTAGAGCAAAAAGAGAGCAGAAATGCTCTCTTTTTTCCGTTTAGGTGAACTATTAGGCACTTAAGCTCTATTTATTCATTTTTCATGAAAAAGTAGTTGCTAAGCTGAGAGGGTCCCCTATAATGCGACACCACTGAGACGGCAGACGCCACAAGGCTTCAGCAAGAATCAGTCAGGCGGAAAGCGACAAAAATTAATTTTCAAAAAGTGTTTGACACTGAATGTTAATTCGCTAGAATGGCCGTCCACTTCGAGAGGCTCCTTACTTAAAAGGAACGCTCAACAAGTGAAGCTCTTTAACAATTTAAACCTATCAATCTGTGTGGGCACTCGTTGATGAATATCAAAACGTTATTACTTAGGTAATGACAGTTACTTCGGTAACAAAATTGATTTCAATGAACTGAGTGACCAATACGAATAACTTCGGTTATTTGGCACAGTCAATTCATTACCATTCTGTTGGAATGGTAATAGCTTTAAAATTACACTCTTTATTTATAAAGAATAGTTTTGAAGTCAGTATTCGTTGAGTCACACCTATTAATTTAGGTAATCAAAATCTTAAATTGAAGAGTTTGATCATGGCTCAGATTGAACGCTGGCGGCAGGCCTAACACATGCAAGTCGAGCGGAAACGACA
>NZ_JBFRVM010000168.1:0-15422 GCF_041475145.1 Vibrio sp. 10N.222.49.A3 | reverse complement strand
AATCCCTTTAGGTAAGGACGGCGACTTCCCTGACGTTGAAACACCTGCGACCTCTGGCGTCACGATGAGCACATCCAGTGTCTCTATTTATATTGATGATGGCGCAAGCTTGCCTGTTACGATTTTAAACCCTCACGCTTGTCACATTGCGTACAGCTCAGACAATGACCTCATTGCTACCGTGGATGCTGATACGGGGGTAGTAACGCCGGTGAAAGCGGGGGTTGCTAACATCACCGCTTTGGTCACCTTTAATGAGGGTGAGAATGACGTAGATGAAGCCCATGTCTATGGCGTGACGGTCGCTCAAACCAACCCAAACGCAGGCAAGACCATGAGTCCAGCGACGCTGGGCGATTCTGTTGCGACAGCGTTCCTAGGTGCAGACTCTCAGCCCAACGCGTTAATCAATCCGTACGAACAAACCGCAGTCTGGTCCATTGATGATGAAGCCCTTGCCTTGGTTGATAGTAGTGACGGCACGATCACACCCCTTTCAGAAGGTCAAACGGTGGTCACCGTGACGCTCGCACCCAAGAGCAACGTCAACTACACCAATGACAACGATGTGACTATTAATGTGGGTGACGTTGCTGGCATAGCGTTGACTTATGTTCTGACTGTGGCTCGCGTGACGGATGCGCTGCTAGCAAAATTCATGGAAGCGCTACCGTTACTGCGTAAAGCGAAACAGAGCTACGGCTTTTCATCCAAAATCAACATGGCTCCAGGCATCTTACACAAGGATGGCGCAATGGGGCTCGCCGTGGCAGCGGTCAGTACTATCCGCGGCATTTGGGTAGGAGATATGCCGGAGCATATTTCAACACCCACTGAGGCGTACGCTTGGAAGCAAAAGTACACCTCACAACGAGCGTATGTCGGCTGGCCACGTCCCAAAGTTTTAGATGAAGACGGAGCAACGGTGGTCGATTGGTACGCGCCAAGCTTGTGCGGCCTCATTGCTCAGGTAGACCGCAACCAAACCGAGCAGAACATTGTGCCGGAAACCGGTTACTGGTGCTCTCCATCAAACTATGTCATGGCCGATGTGATAGGCCCTTCCATTGAACTCGATTACATCCCAAGCGATCCATCGTGTGATGTGAACTACTTAAATGTGAATGGCATTACCACGCTGATGAATCATGGCGGTTGGAAGAACTTTGGTAACTACTCCAGCGCATTTCCAGCCAAGAGCGATTACCTGTCGTTTTTATCGGTTCGCCGAACGGCAGACATCATAGAGGAAAGCATTGAGGACGCTACACGTCAGTTCTTAGACTTTCCGATGTTCACCAGCCCAACGGACATTGCCAATACGACCTGTGGCCGCGTGAAAGATACGGTGAACGATTATCTTCGCTCGAAAGAAGGCACCGCATTGGTGTACAGCAATGTGTCAATTGATGCCGGTGACAACCCGCTCACCAATCTGATGCAAGGCAAAATTAAGTACCGCTATCGAATGACACCGCCTGTGCCTATGCAGAGTGTGGAATTTGAAGCTGAAATTTACGTTGAAGGGCTAGAAAGCGCCTTTAACAAACTGATTGCATGAGGTAAGTCATGGCAGAGAAAAGTGTGGTCTGGCGTGACCAGATGGCGTTCATTAATGAAACCCAATACGTCGGACGCGTAAAAAGCGCAAGCAGCGACCTACAGCGCAAGATGGCCACGGTGGGCGGCTTAGGTGGTTTGGGTGATGTCGAAGTGCCAACCGGCAAGTACGAAGCCCCAACGGCAACGGTGGAGTTTCAATCGGTGGCGCTTGGCGACGTGGTTCAACTGACCAATAACGATGGGTGGATCAAGCTGCGCCTCACCGGACAAGTACGCATGCTGGATTCCGAAACAGGGACCAAGATCATTGATGCGGGTATTACTCGTATTCATGGGTTTGTGAAAAACCCACCGGTGCCTGGTTATAACGATGAAGGCTCGCCGTACACCGCCAACATTGCTGTGCATTTTATTGAGATCAGCAATACCTCTGGACGCGTGTTCATGCTCGACATGCAAACCGGTGCGAAATACCCGCCGGATGCACCAGGGCAATTTGGTATCACCGTGACCTTATAAGGAGTCGATATGCGAATTCGTAAGTTGGAAATTGTGGCAGATGGCATTCAAAAAAATGGTCAACCCGTCACGAAAGCGCAGCTCGAATCGGTGGTTCGCCATTATAAATCGGACGCCCGCCCTCCCGTGACCCCAGGTCACCCAACCAAAGGCAGCGATCAGATTGCCGCGTTGGGGCGAGCATCCAACCTCAGAACGGAAGCTGGCAGTGGCGATAAAAGTGGAAAAACCGTCCTTGTGGGTGAGGTGGTTTACACCCCCGAGATGGAAACACTGGAAGACTCGGGCAAGTTTGAAGGTTTCAGTGCTGGCATCCATCCAGTACCGGATAAAGAGGGTGAGTGGTACATGCACCACCTTGCCTTCTTGGGGCAGCTTCCTCCGGCGGCGGACACGAAAACCCGTGATGTGGTGGATCTAAGCGATAGCGACTTTTGTGATGACGCTATCTATCTCAGTGCAGATGTCGGTACTCAACCTGGCTCTGATGACAATGAAACAGGAATAACCATGAAGAAAGACGAACTCAAAACGCTGCTTGGCGATGTCGTCAAAGAGCAGCTTGACGGTATGGGGATTAAACCTAATACGCCGCCAGTTAAAAAAGAAGGTGAGCAAAACAAAGATGGAGAGCCGACTAAGACCGATGACGACAAATCAAACGGTGCGGTTACTGCGATGCAAGAAACGTTGGCAGGCGATCGTAAGGAAACACTGACCGAACTTGCGGACTCGCGTGAAATGAGCGACGAGCTTCGCAAGAGTGTGAAAGTCATGATTGAAGGTGCTTCGTCGATTGAACTTTGCGCATCAGGCGACGGTAATCGTTACAGCCAGCTCAAAGGTATGCTGACTGCGATGCCTGAAAAGAGTGCAACCCCACCTAAAAAGTCAGCGTGGGATGCATTGACTCAAAATCTAGAGCTTGCCGATGGAGGCAATGCTCAAAAAGATAACTTTGATCCGGAGGGTTGGTAATGGAATTTGGAATGAAAACCACCATCAAGGGCGCACCCGCCATTGTCGGCAGTTATACCGGTGGCAACGTCATCCAACAAATGATGGTTAATGGCATCACCGATTTAGAGCCAGGTCATGCCGTGGTGATCACTGATGGCATGATCACTGGGCGTTGGGACGGCTCCCCGTTGATCACCGTTCAAGATGATGGCGCTGGCAATCTTACCGTCACTCAAGTGACGCTAGGGGTAGTCACCACCAAACAAATGAAAGGTGATGGGTCTGTTTCAGTACTTCGCCTTGGCGCGTACCTTCGCGACCGTGTGGTGCTTGCGGATGACTCTGCGCTCACCGCCGCGAATGAATTTACGCTTTCTTGCGTTCAACTCTTTGCAGAAGGAGCCTGGTTATGAGTCCCCTAGAGCAACAAAAAGCCAAACAAGATGGAGTCTTTTCTAAAGCGCTGCGTGACGCGTCGAATGCCTTTGTTCAAATGGGTGCTCACCCACGCACACTGCTGCATCATTCACGCCGTAACGATTTGATTGAGCAAGCCATCGCGAAGCTTCACACATTAAAACGTGAAGGTGATGCTTATCATCAAATGGGCAAACCCGCGCTGCAGGCTACGCCAAATATCGACGATGAGTCAGAAGGTAAGTTGAAACTCGAGCCTGTCGGTTTTCGTAAAGTGGATGATTCACCGGTTGTGTACTCAGAGCTTGGCGTTGATGTGCAAAGCGGCGGTTTGAATTTTGTTCTCAATAACCCTTATGAGCAAATCGTAAAGTACACCTCTAGTGATGAAGCCGTGGCCACCGTCGATGAGAAATTAGGACTTATCACCCCTGTTGGTGATGGTGAAGTGACGATTTATGTCGCCCTAACGAAAAAAGGGGAATACCCACGCGTCGAAGATAGCGTTGACTTGGTGATTGCGGATGAGCCAAAAGAAGACTCAGAGCCATCCCCCGATGGTGACGCACAATCAGACAACAACGCTTCTGAGTCAGCCTTAGACAAATAACCCCACCCATTAATGCATGCCGCTGTTTGATAAGCGGCTATAAAGAGAACAAAGCATGGATATTATTGATATTTTACGCGGTCTGTTAGCCCCTCAAGAGTGGGCAGAGCTGCTGAACAACTACAAAAAGCGCAAGCCAGTGCCTATGCGTATTCGCAAGAAGGTGTTTGGGGATGCGGTGTTTTACCCAAGTGTGCGCATCCCCTGGAATGTACTCAAAGAGACCCTGTCTAACATTCCGGTGGTACGTCGCGGCACCAAAGCGTATCAGCTTGGTGGTAATGACTTAGAAACTCAATCCATCGAGCCACAGGGTTTTTCGACGGTATCGCATGTGTCAGCAGCGGAGCTCAACAACCTCAAGGCATTAGGTTTAAAGAACATTCAAAAGTTTTTTGAAATGCTTCAGTTTGGTGTGATGCGCAAGATTGAAGTCTCAACTGAAGCGCTGTGCGCTCAATCGCTGACAGGCAAGATTGCCTACCCAATGAAAACTGCAGACGGCGCAATGGAATTGTTTGAAGTGGACTTTGGGGAAACCCTTCGCTACAACTTTAACAGCTCACTGAAAGCCACAGACGCCACCATCGAACACGTGTACACCGCCTTGCAAGAAATGGATGAAGCCATTCAAGCGAAAGGTTATGGCGCAAACTTGGAAGTATTGAGTGGTAAAACGTTGTTTGCTCGCATTGTTACCTTAGCAGGACAAAATAAATCCAACGTGCTCGATGTGAAAGTCAGCAAGGGTCAAGTCAATGTAGGCGGCTACCTCATCAACCTTGAAAATGGTTCATACGAAACCATGGTAGGCGGGACGAAAACCCGCGTAAAAACCGTTGATGATGACAAGATGGTGATGATTGACCTTGATGCGGGACACACACCGTACTATGCCGCGCTCGATGATTTGGACGCAGGCCTTCAGGCCTTACCTTTCTTCTCGAAGGTGAAGAAAGTCGATGACCCAAGTGGCGCGGATGTGTACACCATGTCAAAACCTTTGCCTGCGGTTGTCGTCGATGCCATCTGCTGGGCGGATGACGCACTGAAGTAAGGAGTGATAATGGCTATTACCCTTACCGAGTTAAGAGCGATGGTCACCATCCAGGGAGTATCGAGCTCCCTGGATGAACAAATCTACCACTCCTTAACTTACAACGATGAGAGCAACGCTCAAACCGCTTGTCAATCCGCCGCGCGTTGGTGCTATGCCTATCTTGGTCAAAAGAATGCCTTGTCTCGCCTTTATAGCGAGGATGACAAAGAAGTGTTGGCTGAAGGCATGACTCAAAGGGCAATTTACGAGTTAGGTGAAATCAGCGAGTTTGATTTTGATGACCGCAAAGACGAAGCGCTCGCATTAATCAACGCCTTGCTTGGCCTTAATAATGGCACTGAAAGCGGTGCTCAATACACAGGAGCTGCGATTGCCCGTGATAAAGAATCTCACATTATCGTCCCTTATCGCTCGGCTTCCCACCGACGTTATCGTTAATCACTACCCATTACCTGCAGAGCTCGGCAACGCTCGCTACCAAAGCAGCAACTACTACTTTGGGGCCATTCGCGCCATGTTGCTCGATGAAGAGGTCGCATCAAGCATTGAAATGCGTCATGCCACGGCCATGACGGTGCCCTACGTGATGGAAGGCTCAGCCAATGACATTGCGTTTTACAACGAAGTGATGGCAGACTTTGATTTAGAAATGTTGATGGAGCAGATGTTAAGTGCGACGGAATTTGGTTTTATGCCCGTAGAGCTTATCTGGGAGAAAGTCGGCTCACAGCTTTGTCTCATCCACTCAGAGCCCAAACGGCCTGAAGACTTTCGCTTATTAAAAGATGGCACTTTAGTGTATAGCGCCGTGGACTACACAGCGAAAACGCCTGTGGCAGGGAAAGTCATTCCTGTGCTGCGCAATGCAACCACCGAGCGTCCATATGGCGAAACCATCTTAGAGTCAGTGTGGCCCATTTGGCAAAGTAAATGGATAAGCTGGGCCAACATCGAGCGACTGGGTGAGAAATACGCGATCCCAACCGCGATTGCTCTGGCTGAAAATGCCAATGGCGGGGATGACGTACAAGCGATAGCCAACTCGTTAGCCCCTGTGATGAACGGAGATGCGGTAGCACTCTCTGGTGTAAAAGAAATCGTCACCCTTGATGCAAACGGTAAGGTGGATGAACTGCTTCGAACCATTGAATACATTGATAACAAAATCGCTAAGCGCATCACCGGTCAAACCTTGACGAACGGTAATCAAAAATACGGCTCGCGGTCATTGGGTGAAGTTCATGAAAGAGCGGGCATGCGCGTCTCCAAACGCGATGCTCGTATGGTGCATAAGACGCTTAACGACACGCTGTTTAAATGGATATTCTTAGCTAATGGTCGCGAAGGCAGTCTTAAAATTCGAGTGGATGAGGACGCTTATAAAGAGTTGGTGAACAATATCGTCAATGAGCCGACAACCGCTGATAAGCCCACGTATCTTTCAGATGCACCAGGAAAGCATTTATGTCTGCTTTAAAAAGTCTTGATAAACAAGAGACCGATAACCTTACCAAATTACAGCGCCTCGAAGATGAGGCGCTTTCATTAACCGTCAAAAGCCTTTCAAGCGAACTGGAAGCGGCGTTCAAAGCGCATTCAAATCCAGACGATATCGATATCACCCAAGTGACAACACAATACACCAACATCTATGCCGCTTCGATGATGGTGAGTTGGCTACTGGGCCAAGCGCATATCCATAATGCGATCAATGATGCCAGCGATAAACCTCTCGAACTCACTTACGCGCCGATTTATCTTGCCGTGGATGAGGTGCCTTTTCAGGAAGCGATTGATTCACTTAAAGCCATGATACCGACCGATACCAAAGCGTATCGGCAGATGGAAGCGGCAATGAAGTTGCGTGCCTTTACCGTGGCAAACGTTTCCAGTATTGATGCGGTCAATCGCGTTAAAAAACGTTATGAAGAGGCATTAGAAAGCGGCGCATCACGCTCTGAAACGTTAGGGAACCTCCGTCAACTTCTTGAGCAAGAAGGACTCTCTCAGGTCAATCCTTATTGGTTAGAGCTGCATTATCGCAACAATATGATGACCGCATACAATTCAGGTCGCTGGACCCAAATTGCTCATAATGATTTAGTCGAGTTTTTGGTTTATTCGTCGGTGCTCGATTCGGGCACCACAGAGCTGTGCAGAAAGCTCGATGGCGTGATTAAGCCCAAAGACGATCCGTTTTGGGAAAGCTTTTACCCGCCCAATCACCATAAATGCCGCGCGACCGTTTCAGTGTTATCACGCAAGCAATATGAAGCACTACCCGCATCGATGCGACGAGCCTCTGCAGAGGTCAGTGGCACAGCCTTGGATAAGGATGCGACAACAGGCAAAGAGCATCAGTTTACTAGCTCGCCATTAGTATCAATGAAAACGCTGCCAGTATCGATGATGGAGCGGGCGCAAGAATATGGACTGACCCAACGCATACTCAACTACTCTCACGCACAAAGTAAACGCGTCTTAAAAGAGCAAGCTGAAGCCGTCGCGAAACAAGGCTTATTGGCTACCACACTCAATAACGCGATAAAGCAATCGCCAGAGCTAGAGCCGTTTCGGGAAATGATACAAGAGAAGTTGATGACCTCGCCTGATGAGGTGTTGTTCGCTTTTGATGAGCTGGAAAGTGGGGACTTTTTACCTAGCGTGCAGTTTGTGCTTGAACTGGATGACTCATTAAGAGTTGTGGCGCTCGCCAGTGCGTTTGGTGAAACAGATGCGTATCAATTAATCGGTTTAACTAAAGATCAATATGATCAAGCAATAGTCAGATCAATAGTGCACTAACTGTAACAGCGGCAAACAACTAAGCCTGCCGCTTTGTATGTGAGGGAGTACTCAGCAAACCGCTGGTATTATTAGAAGTGGAATCGTCCCGTCAGACTAAAGCCTTTAGGAATACAATCAGGTATGGTTGTCAGCGCTTCCCTATCACTATTGCGAATATAACTATCGTGGGGCTTGTGGTCGTTAGACAGTTGCAAGTACTGCCCTTGTTTACGCTCGACCCAAGTACTACACATGACGCCAACAAATTTTTTGTAAGATTGAGGTTTAGCTAAAGGTGTAGAGCAGTTATACCTTTCGATGGTATTTGAACTACTATGTATCACTTCTTTATTTTGCATGACTAGATGAAAGTAATCATCGTCTGAAATTTCCTCAGGAAGAATTTTACCTTTAAACCCTCCATCTGGGTGCTGTGGATGGTGACGTTTATCAAAGTTCCACCATACCGACAACCTAATTTCTGAGTAACCTGCATCAGTCCAAAGAATGATGGTATTTTTCCCAAGTAATCTACATTCCAAGAAACCTTCTTTAATTTCTGAGATTGGGTTTAGGCTAACCCTTTTTTCGTCTAAAAGCTTATTGAGGGCATGACCTAACAGATGCCCTTGTGCTATTCGAGTTGTTTTTGGCAGTCGTGGTGACGTTAGGTGATTTATCGCCTCAGCCCATGGTAAAGGGACACCATTATCCTTAGCCACCAACTCGAGGGCAGTGTTCAAAGTTATAGGTAGATCTGTTTGCTTACTAAGACGCACCATCTTTTTTGCGTCATCCTTACAACGAGCAATGGAGCGACCTGAAGGGAATAGTTTTGTCGTGAACATAAACGTTCTCCTGTATACACAGCGAGTTGAGCCGCCTTCAACTTCTGCGTTCAGAAGAAAGTAATGCGAAAAAAGTGCTACTCAGAAGGGAGCTTCGCCAAGGGCGGCTAACAGGTTGCACAGATACCTAACTTCACTATATCGTCCGTTTTTCTAAAATACAATATTAAACAGGGTGGCAATACTTTTAACATAGCCGTTTGCAAACAACTGGCTATTCTCTGCACACCATAATAGTGTCGTGACGTCTTTGAATTTACATGGAATTTCAGCATGTTAACGATTAAATCTGAACATAAAACGTTGGTGAGTTTGATTATTGAACAGTCTAAACAAGGTCATGTTGACCCTGTCTCTGTATCCCAAATGCTGCCTGAGCACTCTGTCCATCACGTGGCCTTTGTTATCGAGCAGCTCTCGCAGCTTCCCTATCCAGATTTAACGCAATTAATTCGAAATAATTAACTGTATAAATACACAGTTTTGCGTGATAAGGTTGATAGGTGTTTTGATGCCTTGAGTACCTGAGACCCAAGACCTTTTTGATAAAGGAATTGGAGAGGAAGCAGCAAAACGCCGCCAGCTTTAATTCTTTATTGCTGGCGGCTTTCAATCGCTATTTGTGTTCAAGGCTCTTGCTAACAGGAGATAAGAATGCACCAACACACACTGCACGATGGCCGTGCCACCCTCATCCATGCCGATTGTTTAACCTACCTTAAAACGCTTGAAGACAACTCCGTTGATCTGATTTTAACCGACCCACCATACTTCCAAGTCAAACGTAATGCCTGGGACAATCAGTGGCCAGATGTCGCTTCATTTCTAGCCTGGCTCGATGAAGTGCTTCTCGAGTTCTGGCGAATCCTTAAACCCTCAGGAGGTCTTTATCTGTTCTGTGGTTCAAAGTTGGCCAGTGATACTGAAATTCTCATCAGAAGCCGCTTTGAAGTGTTTAACCACATCATTTGGGCCAAACCGTCAGGCCCATGGCGAAGAATGCACAAACCGGACTTGCGCATGTTCTTTCCGTCCACCGAGCGTATTTTATTTGCTGGCCACTATAACGCTGAAGGCTATGCCAAAGGTTGCTCTGGTTACGCTTCTCAATGCAATGAGCTCAAGAAACACGTATTCAAACCTTTGATGGATTACTTCATCAATGCTCGTAAACAGCTTGGTGTGACAGCAAAAGAAATCAATGCGGCAACAGGGACACAAATGTGCTCTCATTGGTTTAGTGAAAGCCAATGGAAACTCCCCAACAAAGCACAATACCAAAAGCTTCAACAGCTTTTCGCAAGTAAAAAGGGAGAATTAACCAAGACGCATGGCGACCTAGTGGAGGAGTATGACGCTTTAAAAAATAACTACCAAAACTTGGTATTGGAATACGATGATCTAAAAGCGCAATACGAACATTTACGTCGACCGTTCTCCGTCACCAGTGAGGTGCCTTATACCGATGTCTGGCAGTTTGCTCCGGTGCAATATTATCCAGGTAAGCATCCTTGCGAAAAACCACAAGACTTACTGCAACATATCATTACCGCCAGCAGCCGTGAACATGATGTGGTGCTCGATGCGTTTATGGGCAGTGGCTCTACAGGTAAGGCGTGTTTGAGTTTAAATCGACGTTTTATCGGCATTGAAATGGAAGAGGAAACGTTTGAACAAACGCTGGAGTCGATGAGAAATATTCAATATTAGTCTGTAACTTAAAAAGAAAAGGCGCTTAATTGCGCCTTTGTCATATTTAGTTGTACAACCACTCGTCCGCTTCATTGAACATCTCTTCCAAAAGCGCATGGGCTTTCTCTTTTTTGGTTTTATCCCTTTCCATGATGTCCAGATGATTGTTTTCACCCTTGCGGATACGGACACAAACTTCGGGATCGAGTACCGACAAACGCTTTTGAATTTCTGGCTCAATCAAAGAGAATGTCCCTTTGGGTAAACCAGAAGCTTTGACGATCATATCAACGCGCATAATAAACTCTCCTTTTAAATATACTGTATAAAAATACAGTATATTTATTTTTAGTTGAGGTCAACATGATCCATATCTTTCCAAAGTTCATCCATCACATCATGCAATGTCTGTTTGAGCTGAGGCGTCATATCACGCAGGGCTGCCACTAAGGTTTGTGCCATCACATCGGCCTCAGAGCTCACCGCTTCCAGTTGAATGACAGGTGCAAAACTCACTTCGATTGTGGCTGGTGGCTGACTGATGGCGTTTCTGGGTTGCATTGTCGCAGATTGAACCGTTTGCTCCACTTGAGCGACAGCCTGTTGGTTAACAGGATCATCCTTACCATTGAAAATATCGTATAACCAACCTGCAATCTCATCACCCGCCACAGAGCCAGCAATCGCACCAGGGACGGCACCAAAGCCACCAAACAAACTCCCCGCGAGACCGCCTAGTGTGGTTCCAGCCGTGGCTCCAATACCACGCCAAACTCCTTCCGTATCTCCCTCAATGGCGCTCATGCCAATAGAGGCCGCATTCAAAGCCGTACCAATGACGGGGAGTTTCTTGAGAGCGCCTTTACCACCATTTATTACTTTTTCCCCAGCAGAGGACCACGGGCTTGCTCCTTTGGCGACATTGTTTACTGGTTTCGTGGCTGACTTTGTAAATAATCCCGTTGAGGTCGCACTTAGAACTCGACCCACCACTGGCAGCTTTTTGAGAACACCTTTACCGCCATCCATTACCTTTTTCCCCGCACTCGACCAAAAGCTCGACCCTTTAGCGACCTTCGCCACCGGCTCAGCAGCCGACTGACTAAATAAGCCACTAAAGATACTCGCAGGTTTGAAGCCGCCTTGTGTGCCCATTGCAGTGCCAAGGATTTTACCCAGGGCTTTTTTACCAAGACGGGCAGCAATCATTCCCCCGAAAGCTGTTGCGCCTATGCCGCCGACAAGACCCGCATAACCCAATCCAGAGTTCTCATTCATAGCTCCAGTCGCGGAGCCTGTCACATTGGAAACCGCTGTCCCTAAGTCATCAAACTTATCGATTAACTTAGCCGCACTGTTAGATACTGTGTCAGTCGTCGCATTGAATGATTGCTTGGCTTTGTCGATAGAAGTTGATACTCCTTGAGCGGCATCATCAAGAGAATCAACACCGTCAAAGACCTTTCCCCCTTCTTGCAGACCTTGCTGCATTGCGTCTAAGCCTTTGGTGCCAATATCTTCAGACAGGATTGTGCCACCTATGGCTTCGAGAATGGGTTTGACGGTGGCAGCATCGGTTTTGTTTGCACTATTCACTAAAGCCAATAATGCAGCATAGTTGTTACCTGGCGCATTGCCTGTTTCAACGTCACTGCGTACTCGGTAAGAGGCTTCTTTAATTCGGTTACGCAAATCGGTATCAGTGATGGCATCAATGGTGCCCGCTTTATCGCCTTGCCCCACCAATTTGGCAAACTCATCGCTATCACTAAAACGAGCCATAAAGGATTCTTTAAATGAATCACCTACCTTATCTGTATTCCAAACACCGGCTTGACGGGCGCGAACAATAGAGGCTGCAAATTGGTCAAATGAAATCTTGTCACCGAGTAGAGGCGAGTATTCAGCGAAAGTATCGAGCAAATCCCCATTAGCATCACCGACCATTGAGCTGGTGGCGTAAACCTTATTCGCAGCCTCCTCGATGCTGATGCCAAACCCTTTTGAAATATTGGCAAGGGCACGAACGGTTTCGGGGGATGAATAATCAGGGAAAATCTTTTGTAATTGGATAGTGGCTTTTGTTAATGCCTGAGTATCTTCGTCACCTAAATTTTGCTGTTTAGCGAGGGCTTGAGCAGCGAAAATGCTCTCTTGGTCTGCACCATACATCCGAATCAAGTCGGTACGAAATTGTCGTTGAGAGGTCGATTGCACCTCTTCTAATGAATAGCTACTGCGAGCAGCAAGGAGACGTTCATTTCGAGACTTATCATTGCCCGCCCAGGCGAAGCCTGCTGATGCCATAGCCCCTCCAGCAATCGCCCCCAGCTTTTCAAAGTGTTGTAACTTGCCGAGCTCTCGACCTTGCTCTGAAATCTCTTTATTGGTTCGATTGAGTTGGCCTTGCAGCCGTTTCTCTTCTTGGATGATGTCATTGACATCGAGCCCCGCCTCTTTTAATGAGTGGCCTAAGCGTGATACTAATCGCTCATGCGCTTTAATCTCATTGGTACTCTTCTGGTGAGCCTTCGTTAAATCACCAAGCTCACGCTCCGTCGCAGAGATAGAAGAGCGAATACGGTTTTCATCTTGAGTTGTACTTTTTAGTTTCGATTGATACGCCTGCAATGTGCGCTCAGCTTGTGCAACGGCCCCCGTTTTTTTCTTAAACGTTTTGGTATTGGTGCTGCCAGCGTCACTTAACCCCGCCATATCGGTACGAAGCTTATTGATGGTCGCTTGCAGTTTGGATTCTTCATTGGCCATGATTCGAGATTGCTGTGTCACTTTGGCAAGCTCAGCTTTCAGTTTGGGGAGTTCATCCTTCTTTTGTCCTAGAATTTTTGAGTATTGTTTTTCAGCGTCGGTCAATTGTTCAATGGCCAATTCAGCCTTTTTAAAGGCATCAACATCCGCGGTGGTTTTTTGCAGCTGTTTAAACTCTCGCTCCAGCTTATTCGATTCTTTTTCAATCTTTTTCGACTGCTGAGTAAACGCATCTTTAACCCCAACAATGAGCTCTAACGCGTAACCACTGTCCTTATTTATTGCCATGATTAAAGACCTCTATGAGATATGTATATTGCGCCCAGTCGGCATTGAGTAATTCGCCAACGGAGACAAGACCGATTTTCTTGTGGGTGAGCAGTCGAAAAGAGTGATCAAAAATATTCTGTTTGATTCGTGCGAGGTTTAGCTCTTTCCCATTAGGTGAGCCAAGTTGATGTGCTCTTCATAGGGCAGGTTAATCAGCATGTCGACAGGAATCACCACTTCGCCTTTCATACCCAAGTTCGTGAGCTTGCCATGCTCATCTCGCTTCTCTTCAGTGCGTTCGCCAAACACTAAAATGCTCGAGGCGATATGCGCAGTGATGGCATCGTTAGATTCAAAACCGTATTGCTCTTTGGTGAAACGCACCGCTTCAATTCGGTCCTTAACCAGCGCTTTGCGCACTCGCTTAGCACAGTTGAGTTCCATCCCACCAAATTGAATCGGCGTGTTCAACATGCAGATATCAAACTCCATCATTGCACGGGCAATATCTTCCAAAGTGAAGGTTCGAACTTCTGGCTCTAATCCGGTTTCAACGGGGTTTTTAGTTTGATTGTCAGTGCTCATAGTTTTTCTCGTAGGGAGTAATTTGGAGCCTGCATTGTGTCTTTATATATAGCGTCCATCTGCCGAACGGAAATTATGTGGTCAGGTTTGAATATCCTATAACCACTGGATAAACGAGACGAAATAATGCTTCCCAAAATCTTAAAGCAAGACGTTCGACTCCGAGCTTTGAGCCTCTTGACGACGCAAGAGATGGACGAGCTTCGCTTAGCCATTCATGGCCTTCAGGTTCTCGATATTGATAACGTCCACGAGTCTTACTTACCCTGGCTTTCTTGGTGGTTTCGGGTCGATACCTGGGATGACGCTTGGACAGTTGAGAGAAAGCGTGAAGTCGTCAAAGAAGGCTTAGTGCTTTATCGATACAAAGGCACGGTCTGGGCTGTAAAACGAGCGTTAGACCTAACAGGCTTCAACCCAACGCTGACCGTTTGGCATCAAATGAATCCAATCGGCGCTAAGGGCACCTTTTTGGTTGAAGTGATTCAAGACAAAGGTGGGTTGAATCAAAAAGACTATGAGAACGTCGTCACGCTAGTTGAGAGCAACAAACAAGGCTCTCAACATTGGCAAATGAAAATTAAAAACGAACCATCAGAAGGGCTCATCTTCAGTCCCAGCGTAGTGCGCTCTCGTAAACGCATAGTGATAAAAACAAAGGTATAACGATGGCAGATAATCAATATTACATGGTCGTGACAGATCTTGGTTTGAGTCTTATCGAAGACGCATATAACTCAGGCACAAAAGTGAACCTCGTCGCCATGGCACTTGGTGACTCAAATGGAATTTATGTTCAGCCTGACACTTCCTTTACCAGTCTGGTTAATGAATTTGGTCGAGTAGATATACACGAAGGAAACTCTGATGAGTATCTTATTAACGTCATCTCTTACGTAGGGTTACCTCACGCGGGAGAAACGGTTCGTGAGTTCGGATTGTACGATGATAATGATAATCTAATCGCTTATGGTGCTTACCCTGAATCTCTTGTTCCTGATGTTGATAGTAGTGAGTATATTCAGATAGAGATTGAAGCACGAATCGATCTAACCAATGCATCAGCTGTCACGATTACTGTTAATCCCATTTATGCATACGCCACAGAAGATGAAGCGGGCATAGCGAAAATCATCAAAGAAGAAGATGTTTCGGATGATACAGAAGATACAAAAATTCTTACCATTAAGAAGCTATTGAAGCGAACAGCATCCACATCAAGAGCAGGCGTGGTCAAGCTCTCTTCTGCTACTGATTCAAATTCTGAAGAAACGGCCGCGACCTCAAAAGCACTCGCCACACAAAAACATGACGCTGGTGATATCACGTCGGGAACATTAAG
>NZ_JBFRVM010000167.1:0-7354 GCF_041475145.1 Vibrio sp. 10N.222.49.A3 | reverse complement strand
CTCCAGAACGTCGTGACTTCGCTGTTAAGATCGTGCCCAAAGCTGGCATAGATATGATTGCGCCAGTAGTAGAACACAGACCAAAAGGCGTTATCAGGAGCGCGTAGCCAGGTTAGAACACCAGTGAGTGCTATCACCGACCAAATGGCGGCGTAGACTAAGGTGTTGTTGACTTGAAAGAACATCCGAATGGAGTGAAAAGTAATTTGTCCGCCACGGGTAAAGTGGTTGCCGGACGCGCGTTTAGGTCTAGGCATAGTGGTTCCTTGAGAGTTAAATGCAGTACTTTTTATATAATTACCTGCGTATGCAGATGAGCTGGTTTAGATTGGAGGTCAATTATGTGGACGAAGAAAGGTCATCTAACAGGGCAGAAAAAGTCCTTCAAGCTTGAAGATATCTGGCGAATTCGCACTAGGCTTGAAATCGACCTTGCTCAATCTCGCTATCGATTGCAAGTTACGTTCTTGTGACTTACTTAGAATGAAAGTGAGGGATATCTCTTCTGGTGGTGCGATTCAAGATCGCGTGCTTTACAGCCAGAGGGGTACAGTTTGAGCTCACTTCACGCACTGCACAGCCAACTCTCTGCACCAGACTCTATTTTCCCAAGTCCTCGAAGGCAGGGTAAAGCAATTAGTTGTAGCAGTTACGCCACCATCATTTTCCGCTGGGTAACGGAACTCGGCTACGATCCCTATCTCTATGGTACCCACTCGATGCGCCGTACCAAGGTGACGTTAATTTAGGCGAGAACCAAAAACATTCGCGCTGTGCAACTATTACTTGGCCATGTTAAGTTGGATAATACCATTTGCTATTTAGGCGTAGAAATTGAGGAGGCTCTGAACATCTCTGAGGGGATAGACTCATAGTAAGGTTGCGTTATATTACGAACACGTATGAAAGTTAGGAGGTTCAAATGACAGCAGTTGATCGCGTTTATCAAAAGATAAAGCGCTCCAGACGCTATGTTTTTGAGCGCAAAGACTTTGATGTAGGTTTCACCCATTCGCCACGAGCCAGATACGGGCTTATTTCTACACCTCGCTCTGTGCTCTAATACTGGCGTAAATTTGATAACCCAACGATTAATAGTGGCCTGATCCACAACGACTCCGTGCTCCAATTGTATCTCTTCAATTTCACGATAACTGAGTTTATAGGCGAGATAATAACGTACGGTTTCGAGAATAACTTCAGAGGGGAAGTGGCAACCTTTAAACATTGAGATTCAGAGTATTAGGTAAAGATTGAGTAAATCTTAACCGACAACGCAAAACTTTGCGACAAAACCCATCATGTCGTACGGACATTGTTTATTTAGATATTCCATGTATTCTACTTAATGACCATCTTGCGGCTTTAAATGTTCCATTTCATTGAATATGTAGTCATTCAATATCACACGTTTGAAAAGTAACTTTCGCGTAACTTCAGGGACATCTACTTCGTTACACACGGATTCAAACTCTTGGGTAATCGTAGAAATTTGAAACCTAATAATTTCTTCTGCTTTTTCAGCCTTAATATTGAAACTTGGTGCTGCTTGCATACAAAGTGATAACAGAGATAAATTAAGATTTTCGAAGATCTTCATTCCATGACTCGCCTCCCCACCTGTACGGTTTTGTGGACAAATATCATAAGCCGGTGACAGGGATATTTTCTCCCCTTCTACAAAGAAAGCATGATTTCGAGCATGGTCATCCGTATTACCGATCAGTACATTAAATACCATCCGTGCAAATAGCTCTTGGCTATCAGAGGTAAAATCGATGCAATACTGCTTCATATTGTTCACTAGGTCTGCGTAAGATGCCTCTCTAGCCCATGTTTCATCTAAGCCTAAAACTGTCAGCCCGGACACCATTGAGCGACGACACCAAACGTCACCAACTAACGCTCTATCAAAGCGTCTTACAAGAAGAACATCTTTTCCTAATACTTTTTCAAAAATAACTTCGGCAACATTGAGTCCTGCTAACTTGGCAAGCCTCATTGCTACGTATTCTGATTGTACAACTTCGTAAGTATCATTTGATGCTGAAAACTTAGTAATATACTTAGCTTCATTACCAGTGATCATCGCTTTCGGGCGAGCACCTCCGAGGGATGTACCATGCATAAGTGCTCTATCCAAATCCGAAGAGATTTCCTTACCTTGACCGACGATTTCAGACGCATTGTATAATTCTTCAAGAGTTGCCGCATCAGTAGAACGATCAAAATACTCAGTGGCCGATTCTTGAAAATCGAGAGAACCGATCCGATCTGAAGCGGAATGCATCAAATACGTCATTTCGCCTAACTCAGCATCGTAGTCTTTGCCCATCAACCGAGAATTAATGACCCTACGTCCCCAAGCATCTGGAGCTGCATCACGCAAGCAAGAGAATATAGGCATACCTTGAACTGGTTCCTTAGTACCAGCAGAAAGCGGTAATTCATTTGAGTAAATTGGTTCTGCATCTGAACGTTTCAAGTAAGACTGACCGTACGTAAAATGTTGGCCAGTTTCATCAATAGTGAGTCTACCTGCTACCACAGGCTCTGATTGTCCTTTAAGCCATTTCCAAACGAAGCATTGATTACTAGAAGTCATCATCTAAAATTACCTTTTTCCTTCTTACTCGATTAGGCAGTAATGCCTCAATTTTCGCATTTGTTTTACGTTTAATAGCAAACTGGTTTTCATCGGGTTCAAATAAAGGAACACCTAATACCCAAGCAGTTTCGAAGTAGAGTCCGATACTTACAGACGGATCACCTTTAAGAATCTTTATCATAGTGGGCTTAGATACCCCAACTCGGGAACAAGTCTCTTCTACAGTGATTTTCTTTTCCTTACGCTGGATTGTAAGCATCGTGGCAAAATGAGTTAGTGCGGCACTAGCAACAGTGCTAACCTGAATGTTACCTCTTCCCATAGTAAATCAACCTTTACCGTAAATATAATAAGGTAAATATTAATTTACCAAAATTTAAATGTCAAAGTAATAGGTTAGAAATAATTATAGTAAAACCTATTTTACTATAAAAACCTTAAAGTGAATTGTAGTTTACAATAAAACAGTCATTGAAATGACTGCAATGAAAAACAGAGATCCTGTCTGAACTCTCTATTTAGTTATTGCTTTACCACACTTTGGTCGAGTAGACGACACCTGAGAAGCTTTTGGACAAAACCTTCCAATTACAGTCAACGATGCGAAATATTTATGCATTTAATGCAGGAGTGCATTCATTGTTAATGCAGCACCTTTCATTCTATTAAACAGCTACAAACTCAAGCTTGCTCTCATTATTGTTCAGTGTACAATATAGAATTGCACACTGAACAATAGAGTAAAATCATGAATGCCAATACGATAGCAAACAAATACCTTGAAGCACTTGAAGAAGCAAACATTGAAAAAGTACTATCGCTTTTCACGCCAGATGCGTTGGTGAGTTCACCACTTTACGGTGAACGTAAGGCAGCAGACTTTTATCCTGAATTGTTTGAAGATACGAGCAGTTCAAAGCTAACCTTGAAGGGTGTAATGGAAGGGAAATCAACTCGTGACTGTACAGATTTGATATCTATCTGGTTCTACTTTGACTGGACACTTGCCAATGGTGAACCTGCACCTTTTAATGTTGTCGATGTGTTAGAAGTCGACAAAGGTAGCCGCTTGATTACCAAATTAAATATTGTTTACGATACTTTTAACATTAGAAGTTCGTTCAATCTGTCTAAAAAGCAGACCTCCCTTTAGCAAGTACTTTATAGATAGCGGTACCTTTATGAAAAGAAAAGCAAATACAACACCTCTCTCTAAGGAAATTATAATCGAGGTAGCACTGAATCTTATTGCGGAGAAAGGAATCGATACGTTTAGTATTCGAGACGTAGCTAAACGGTTAGATACCTATCCAACAGCTATCTATTGGTATTTTAAAAACAAAAACACACTGTTAGGTGAAATTGCAAATACAGTGATGTCTAGTGTCACACCTAACTACGGTAACCTGGATTGGCACGTCTGGTTGACCCTGTTATTCCAAAACTACAGAGGTGCAGTAAAACACCATCCCCACATCGCAGATTTGATAGGAGGGCGACTTCTGGCAAATGCGTATCAAGATCCTAGATTGCTAGATGGAATTATAGCTGCTCTTTTGGATGCAAATTGTCCGCCGTCTCATATAGTCCCTATGTACAACACAGTAATTGCATCAATGTGTGGTTTCGTAACCATGGAGTTCGGTCATTTACCGCTAGATAATGCGGATGAATGGGAAGCTAAGTTAAGAGGGGAGGCTAAGAAGGTAGAAAATAGTGAGTATCCAAACTTAACTCGTTTTCTACCTCAAATGATGAATGCTTCTTTCATTTTACGCTGGCAAAATGGCTATGACAAACCGATGGATGAGAGTTTTAATAGGTATGTTGATGTTTTTATAGATGGTTTGAAACACCAGATTAACGCACTAAACGAGATGCCATAGCAGGAATTTTATACCTTATGGTAACGTTAATTTCAGAAAGCATTGTGCTTAACTATGCACCTCATGAAGCCAATAAGACACTTTTGAGTTAGAAAGTGCCACGAGTCAAAATTCAGGTCTATGAAGCCTCTGGACAAAAATGAGCTGGAGTATTCACTCGCAACCGCCTTCTTCGGATAACTTAAATTTAGGGAAACTATCAATTAGCTTAGTAAGCTCATCAATCACATCTTTAGAGCTATGTGGTTAATGAGATAGAGGAGGTAACCAACTTAGACTTTTTTCAGCATAGTGCCCCTACAACTGGGAGTGTAGCCAAAAAGCAGCAGTAGGCATCGGAAGGTTAGCTAATAAGCTGCTCTGAAATACCTTTGAATGAGGCAAAACAGGTATCAAAGTCATGTGGTTCTGTGTTGTACACCATTGGGGCCACAAACGCGTCAAAACGTTTACGAAACTCCTCGTTAGCTTCTAGCTCTTCTAATCCCAGCTTTAACTCATTACGTGGATCGTCGACAAACTCCTGATGTTGATTTCCATATCGCTCCTTGTCTTCTTCCAACACGGTATCAAACATCGGCTTTAACACGTCCATATCAATCGTATGCTCTGCGCTAATGCAGTGAACATCGTAGATGTGACGAACCAATGTTTCGTCATCCTTACGCTTTGGATCACGCTTGACTGACATGGTGCGGCGTAACATGGAAAGCACTTTTTCAACCAACGTCGAATCAATGGAAATACACGACATAGCGCTTACTTCGGCAGGTTGCGTGTAGCTCTGTGCTACCAGCGATGAAATAGAGCGAGATTCAACGCCTTGAAGTTCAATGGTTTCGATGAGCTCAAGTTTGACATAAGGTCGTAGACACGGTGCTTGATGGTATTGTTGCGGGTACTCTATTTCGATTTCGACATAGCGATACTCATCGCGTACCGTTTTATCACTGTAATTCAGATAAGGGTGCTCAACTAACCTCGCAATGAGGTGTTCGACTAACGCCTTACGAGCTCTTTTCTTCGCACCTGTGCCCTTGTCGAGAAATTTCTGAGTTGGAATCAATTTTATGTCGACGTCTTCAGACATACGCAGGATCTTAATGTTGGACTTAGCCAAAGCTGTTCCACCTGAAAAAACGAGCCGGTGGTGCTCACTTTCCACGTTTTCCAACATGGCAAGCAGTGACACCACCCAATAGTCCTTTTCTGTGATCGATGGGTTACCTAAGTCGAGGGCATCAGAGACTTCAAGAAACTGCTTTTTTAGTTTTGGTATGCTCATTGTCGATTATTCAATACTCTATTACCAACCTTAAGGCTGCGGTTGAAATGCTTAGAATCCCACGTGTATCTGATAGACGCTGGTATTTGAGTGGACTGTCCATTGATGCTCTTCAATGACATGGCATCCATCTCAAAGTCTACACCGCGCAATTTTAGGACCTCACGCATAATTGCGTCAGTACCACCGGGGTTCATTGGCATCGGTTTATTAGTTAGGCTGTTGATCGTTGACTTGGTGTATAAGCCATATCCGATTTTCATCAGTACACCTTTATCCACAAGTTTTTTCAAGACACGACCAATTTGGTCATAGCTCGCATAGTTGTCGAAATCTTTCCGTTCGAACACATAGCGGCGAGAGCGTTTTATCTTTTGATAAATACGGTCAGTTGCTGTCATAATTCACCCTCCTACATAGTGCTTAATCGTAGTATACTTGAGCCCATCGTTATTTGAAATATTTACGGCATCCATTTAAGAGAAAATACGACGTGCATATTTTTATTATCAACTTATAATTATGTTTTTATTTGATTTTTTTCATTTACAAATTAACGACCTGCTTTAGGATTTATAAGCGACCTAATTCTAAATTTAACCTTTATATTGGAGTAAATGGCTATATAGCGCGTGACTACCGAATGAAGCTCATGTGTACTCACTGACAGGAGAGGAATTATTAGTCTTGGGCCTTTTTTGACCTGTAACCTCGTTCGTAAGGTTTTAAAACGATCAGTGAGCAACACTTTTGTATTGGTTGGTTGTACGCTCAAGGATCGAGCTTCTACTGCTGCCTTTACTTAAAACGCCACTAATTATTGTGTACTTAACTTTACATTAAAGGCATGAAATAAATTGAGCCCAAAAGTAGCTTCTGAAAATGTTGCGAACATCAGCCATAACACGTCTTGGGGCAGATCTTAACTAGCAGGCACTTTGAGAGAAAAGTGCCACGTGTATAATTTCAGCTCTATGAAGCCTCTGGACATAAATGAGTTTCGAAGAACCAAGTATTAGCAAATCACGAATTAGCATAAGTATGGAAAGTCACTAAGCTCACTGTCCAGTATTGTTTTTACACAAATCTGACATTGATGAATGCCATAAGCTATCGATATAAACATCAATATATTGTATTATTATATCCGTATTTATACTTATTAGGATTTTCTATGTTGATTCACGAATTTTCGAATAAGGACGTTACCGCTGAGCATGTAATTTTGGCTCAAGCAATACTAGCAGGGACTGCTCAAGGTGATAAAAGTAAAGCACAGCGCTTTATGATTTTTGTAAATGAGATTCCAGATGCGCCGACTGTGCAAAACCTGATTCCACGCTTTAGTCAATTTATGAAGCGCTTTAAAGCCAGCTGACATTCAGAATACGTTACACAGGGATGTGTAATTAAGATCACCAATTCCCCCCTAAACACTACCTACTTATAAACTCTATCTGACCCTATGCTCGCTCTACATCTAGCCATTGTTGTCGGAGGACAATAGAGTTTGATCAATTTTAAAAACGTTTCTGGACAGAAATGAGCTAGAGCTACGTATCCGCCCCATGAACC
>NZ_JBFRVM010000166.1:0-5459 GCF_041475145.1 Vibrio sp. 10N.222.49.A3 | reverse complement strand
AGGTTGTTCTCTTAACTCTCGAAAGAGGTAAGAAGAATATGGTGGAGGGAGACGGATTCGAACCATCGAAGGCAGTGCCGGCAGATTTACAGTCTGCTCCCTTTGGCCACTCGGGAACCCCTCCAGGGTGTTTTTCCTAACTCATAATGGATAGGCTAAAGAGATGTTTTTCCCAACGCATCTCTCAAGTGCGGAGCGCATCATAGCAAACACGTTAAACCTGTAAAGGGTTTTTCTTATGGTTTTGTGTTAAATGCTGCCTTTTTGGGCAAAGATGGCGAAAAGTACGCATATTGCTCGTGAAGTGAACATCTGTATTAAGATTTACGTACTGATAGGTAACACCTTGAGGTAATTAGCTTTCTGTATCGCGTTTGGTTCGTGTCATTCGTCATGAAACGTCAATTGAATTTAACTTAGATTTACACTTCTTGACGTTACAGCATTCATCAGTTGATAGAATACGGTTAATTTCATTTATAGATAATAATACCAATCGTAGTAAATAATTGGTCACCCTAGCTGGTTAAAACGCTCGATAACTGCGTTAAGAATTTTGATTGTAGAATAACTACTTATCGAAAACCTCTACCTTGTTCTCAAGTCTTTTCTCTGCGCTATTTCTGACCACTTACCTACTGTGTTTGGTATAAACCTTACTTGCAGACCATTATTATGAAGCATAAAACTGTTTTAACCCTGCTTAGCTTGTCTATCATTATGGCGTCTCCAGCCGCACTAGCTAAACGTATGGGCCCTAGCACGGTCACTGTTGTTACCGAGCAAGTTGACATTCACCAAGTTAGCCAGTCTCTTTCTTTGGTCGGTAAGTTGGAAGCCGAGCAATCTGTAATGATCACTTCTGAAGTGGCTGGCAGAGTGAACTCTATTAACATCAAAGCCAATCAAGATGTCACCAAAGGGCAGATGTTGGTTCAACTCGATGATGACAAAGCAAAAGCAGCAGTTGCAGAAGCACAAGCATATTTAAAAGATGAAAAGCGTAAGCTTGCGGAATTTCAACGACTAGTGAAACGTAACGCGATCACTCAAACTGAAATTGACGCTCAGAAAACTAACGTAGAGATCGCTAATGCTCGCCTAGCTGCCGCTAACGCTAACCTGAAAGATCTACATATCAGTGCACCTTTCTCTGGTACGGTCGGTTTTATTGACTTTAGCCGCGGCAAAATGGTGACATCGGGTACAGAGCTCGTGACGTTAGATGACTTGTCTGTGATGCAGTTAGATCTTCAAATTCCTGAGCGCTACCTTTCTAAACTGTCTAAAGGTATGACAGTAACGGCTCGCACCAGTGCGTGGGGCGATACTCAGTTCACGGGTACTGTGGTGGGTATTGATTCTCGTATTAACGCCGAAACGTTGAACCTTCGAGTTCGAATCCACTTCGATAACAACAATGATTACCTAAAACCGGGCATGTTAGTGGCGGCTGATATGGACTTCCCACCAGTAGAAGCCCCAATAATTCCAGTTCAAGCGCTTGAGTATTCAGGCACTAAGCGTTTCGTTTATGTTATTGGCGAAGATAACAAAGCGACTCGTACCGAAGTATTCCTCGGGGCTCGTCTTGATAACGAAGTCGTGATCGAAAAAGGCATCGAGATTGGTCAGAAGATCGTAGTGCAAGGTATCGTGAACATGCGTGACGGTGTTTTGGTTCAAGAACTTGCCGTTAATCGCCCTGCTAAACTTGACGGCGATACAGCTAATCTTGATGGCAACAAAGCTAAACTTGATGAAAATACAGCAGCACAAGAAGGCGCTAACTAATGTTGTTATCTGATGTTTCTGTGAAGAGACCAGTAGCGGCTGTTGTATTGAGCCTGCTTTTGGTTGTGTTTGGTATTGTCTCTTTCAATAAGCTCGCAGTTCGTGAAATGCCCGATATTGAAAGCCCGGTGGTATCGATCAGTACTCGTTATGAAGGTGCATCTGCCACCATCATTGAAAGCCAAATTACCTCCAACCTTGAAGATCAGTTATCTGGCATCAGTGGTATCGATGAAATCGAATCTACGACACGAAACGGATCGTCACGAATCACCATCACCTTTGAACTTGGTTATGACCTCAATACAGGTGTCAGTGATGTGCGTGATGCGGTAGCGCGTGCTCAGCGTTCGTTGCCAGATGAAGCCGATGACCCGATTGTTTATAAAAACAATGGTAGTGGTGAAGCGTCGGTTTACATCAATTTAAGCTCAACTGAGATGGATCGAACGCAGTTAACCGACTACACCGAACGTGTGTTGATTGACCGCTTTAGTTTGATCTCTGGTGTGAGCTCGGTGGATATTTCTGGCGGTTTGTACAAAGTCATGTACGTGAAGCTGAAACCTGCGTTAATGGCGGGTCGTAGTGTTACCGCCTCTGATATTACACAAGCCCTACGTAACGAGAACATTGAAAGCCCGGGTGGCGAAGTGCGTAACGATGCGATTGTGATGTCGGTTCGTACTGCTCGTTCATATACTGAAGCCAAAGATTTCGAATACTTAGTGGTGAAACGTGCCTCTGATAACACACCTATCTACTTGAAAGATGTAGCGGATGTTTACATTGGCGCAGAAAACGAGAACTCGACCTTTAAGAGTGACGGCGTTGTTAACGTCAGTATGGGCATTGTGCCTCAGTCTGATGCCAACCCACTTGAGGTGGCTGACTTAGTCCATAAAGAAGTCGAAGCGATTCAAAAGTTCTTGCCTGACGGAACTCGCTTGGCGATTGATTATGACTCCACTGTCTTTATCGACCGTTCGATCTCAGAGGTTTACAGCACACTCTTTATTACGGGTGGTTTGGTTATACTCGTGCTTTACGTCTTCATTGGCCAAGCGCGTGCCACGCTGATTCCAGCCGTGACGGTTCCTGTGTCACTAATCTCGTCGTTTATTGCGGCGTACTACTTTGGCTTTTCTATCAACCTCATCACCTTGATGGCACTTATCCTGTCTATCGGTTTAGTGGTCGATGATGCGATTGTGGTGGTTGAGAATATTTTCCACCACATTGAACGTGGTGAATCACCATTGCTTGCGGCTTATAAAGGCACGCGTGAAGTAGGCTTTGCGGTAATCGCAACCACGCTAGTACTGGTAATGGTGTTCCTACCAATCTCGTTTATGGACGGTATGGTAGGCCTTCTGTTTACTGAGTTCTCGGTACTGTTGGCGATGTCGGTGATCTTCTCATCTGTCATAGCATTAACCTTGACGCCGGTTCTGGGCAGCAAGATTTTAAAAGCGAACGTGAAACCTAATCGCTTCAATCAATTTGTTGAACGTGTGTTTGGTAAGTTAGAAGCTGGATACAAATCGGTATTGCGCCGTGCTCTAAACTGGCGTTGGGCAGCTCCAATTATCATTATTGCGTGTATGGGCGGTAGTTATGGTTTGATGCAACAAGTGCCTTCGCAACTGACGCCACAAGAAGACCGTGGTGTTATCTTTGCGTTTGTTCGTGGTGCCGATGCAACCAGTTACAACCGTATGTCTGCCAACATGGACATCGTTGAAGAGCGCCTAATGCCGCTGCTTGGTCAAGGATTCTTGAAGTCATTCAGCATTCAATCGCCAGCGTTTGGTGGTAATGCGGGCGACCAAACGGGCTTCGTTATCATGATCCTGGAAGATTGGGACGAACGTGAAGAGACAGCACAACAAGCCTTGGGTGAGGTGCGTAAGTCTTTAGCGGGTATTCCTGATGTGCGTGTGTTCCCGTTCATGCCAGGCTTCCGTGGTGGTTCGAGTGAGCCTGTGCAATTTGTACTGGGTGGCTCTGATTACTCTGAGCTTCAGAAATGGGGCGAACTGTTAAAGCAAGCCGCTGAAGACTCTCCAATGATGGAAGGTGCGGACATCGATTACTCTGAGAAAACACCAGAGCTGTTGGTAACCGTAGATAAGCAACGTGCAGCCGAGCTAGGTGTGAGTGTTTCGGACATTTCGGACACGTTAGAAATCATGCTGGGCGGTAAGAGTGAAACGACGTTCGTTGAACGTGGTGAAGAGTACGACGTTTACCTGCGTGGCGATGAAAACAGTTTTAACAATGCCAATGACTTAAGCCAAATCTACATGCGAACTCAGTCTGGTGAATTGGTGACACTCGATACTCTAACGCATATTGAAGAAGTAGCGTCCTCGATTCGTTTGTCGCACTACAACAAGCAGAAATCGGTGACCATCAAAGCGAACCTAATGGAAGGTTACACGCTGGGCGATGCTTTGGATTTCCTTGATGAACAAGCGATTGAGCAGCTACCGGGTGATATTTCAGTAAGCTACTCAGGCGAGTCTAAAGACTTCAAAGAGAACCAATCGAGCATCTTAGTGGTGTTTGCGTTAGCGATGTTGGTGGCGTACTTGGTACTCGCGGCGCAATTTGAAAGCTTCATCAACCCGCTGGTGGTGATGTTCACCGTACCTATGGGTATCTTTGGTGGCTTCTTAGGCTTGGTGTTGATGAGTCAAGGGCTCAACGTTTACAGCCAGATCGGTATGATTATGTTGATCGGTATGGTGACCAAAAACGGCATCTTGATCGTCGAATTTGCCAACCAACTTCGAGATCGTGGTATTGAGTTTGAAAAGGCGATCATTGATGCTTCAGCTCGACGTCTACGTCCAATATTGATGACGGCGTTCACGACATTAGCCGGTGCAATTCCATTGATTACCTCAACGGGCGCAGGTTATGAAAGCCGAGTGGCAGTAGGTACGGTTATCTTCTTCGGTATGGGCTTCGCGACACTGGTAACTCTGTTTGTAATCCCTGCGATGTACCGACTGATTTCCGGCTCAACACGCTCTCCGGGTCACGTGGAAGCGGAGCTTAATAAAGAACTCAGCCATGATAACGTGGGAAGAAGCAGTCACGGTTGATGAACACGCACGGCCAATGAACACGTACGCTTAATGAGCACGGAATAGTGTAACAATATTGAAAAGCCTGCGTTTGCTCCTAGCGAAATGCGGGCTTTTTTTGTATAACAATATCTGCTCAATACATTAAAAAATGAAAACTATTAAGGGACACTTAAAGTGGCTGAATTTAAATACAAGGATCTTTCTCAAGAAGAACAAGACAAGCTGGATGCAGCAACCTTTCGTCGCCTGTTAGCACACCTAGACAACAACAAAGATGTCCAAAACATCGACCTGATGATCTTGGCTGGCTTTTGCCGTAACTGTTTCAGTAAGTGGTACAAAGCAGAAGCTGAACAACAAGGCTTAGACTTGGATATCGATGACGCTCGTGAGCGCGTATATGGCATGACTTACGATGAGTGGAAACAAAACCATCAACCAAAAGCGACGCCTGAACAACTCGCGGCATTTGAAGCGAAGCAGAAGCCAGAGTAATTTGTTCTCGTTAGTGATTGATTAACAGAACAAACAAAAAAGAGCCCATCAAGGGCTAATGCCGATCAGTTA
>NZ_JBFRVM010000165.1:0-1018 GCF_041475145.1 Vibrio sp. 10N.222.49.A3 | reverse complement strand
ACAGTTCCCTTTTCTACTCATACTTTGTTTTAAATTATAAGTGCTTATGAGGTCTCGATAGTCTTTCGAACAGTACTGACTACCTCGATCGCTATGAGTTATGACATGCTCAGGGAACCCTCGACGGAATAAAGCCATCGACAAAGCATCACAGACCAGTGAGGCCGTCATTCTCGTATCCATAGACCAACCAATAACTTGCCTTGAATAAAGGTCAATAATGACAGCTAAGTACAGCCAGCCTTCGCTTGTGGCAACATAAGTGATGTCTCCTGCCCATTTTTGATTCGGAGCCGTTGCGTTAAAATCTTGAGCGAGCAAGTTCGGAGCAACGGGCATTTTATGCTTACTGTCCGTTGTACACTTAAACTTGCGAGCTGCTTTCGCTACTAAATCCTGACGTTTCATACTGGCGGCAATGGTCTTAACATTATGGTTATCACCGCTCTCTGCCAGTTCTTTCTGAATACGTCTTGAGCCATCTCGCTCTTTGCTAACGTCAAAGGCTTCTTTTACCTTGGTATCAAACTTTTGGCGCTCTGTCTCACGTTGAATCGCCTTGTGGCGGTTCTCAACCCAATAATAAAACCCACTTCGAGAAACTCTGAACACCTTAGCCATACGGGAAATACTGAAACTCAGCAGGTGTTCGAGCATAAATTCATAGCAATTTACTTTAGATTTTTCGCGAAGTAGGTGGCGGCCTTTTTTACGATTTCTAGCTCTTCTGCTTGCTCTGCCAACTGCCTCTTTAGCTTAGCGACTTCAACGGCCAATTCTTGTTCTCGTTGGCTAATACTAGAATTCTTCTTTGTGGCTTTTCGCCAACCGTAGATCTGAGATTCATGTAACGAGAGCTGTCTTGCGGCTGCAGCGACTCCCACTTTCTCTGCCAGCTTCAGGGTTTCTGCTTTAAATTCAGGAGAATGGATAATACGTTTCTTCTTACTTGTCATGGTTCACCTCATTAGTGATTGTACTCACTTAACTCAGTGTCCAAAACTGCTGGTGCGGATCA
>NZ_JBFRVM010000164.1:8322-9676 GCF_041475145.1 Vibrio sp. 10N.222.49.A3 | reverse complement strand
AAGTGAACGGCATTAACGCTAGGCGTGGTCTATTGCTTGGCTACTTCTCGATTTTAATATTTTCGACTCGGGCCTTCAATTTTTGTCCCGGTCTAAAAGTAACAACACGTCGAGCAGAAATTGGAATGTCTTCACCAGTTTTCGGGTTACGACCAGGTCGCTCGTTTTTCTCACGAAGATCAAAGTTACCAAAACCAGACAGTTTTACCTGTTCGCCATTTTCAAGTGCCTTACGAACTTCTTCGAAAAACACTTCAACCGTTTCCTTGGCATCCCGCTTGCTGTATCCGAGTGTTTCAAACAGGTTCTCAGCCAAATCGGCTTTAGTGAGTGCCATAAAACTTTCCTCAAAGCTATGTTATACATTGCTACCATCTTCAGTAGCGCCAAAGCATTTACCCTATTCAATCAATGAGATAAGGTCATTTACAAGGAAAGTGTATGCCAAGCTTCTGATTTTCGCCAACTTTTTTATCTCATCAATTTAATTATTCTTTCAAATCAGGAAGATAACTCCCTTGTAAAGTCACATATATAGCTAAAAAACACCTAACCAACAGGTACGATGTGATATTATATCCCGAAAAATTCAACATAATAAGAATTTAAAACTTTAGTGTTCTAAAAGATAATTTTTGAGACCTCTATCCTATACCCAATAAAATCAGCCACTTGATTTGATATCAAACTCAACAGAGGTTACTAAGTAACCATTATTAAATATGATATTTGTATCATTTCAGAATTTAATTCGAATTAGTCAATCCTTTCGACAATGCTATTCTGCTGTGTTTTTAGAAAACGCTCAATCAATCGTCTTTATTTCCCTAAGAGGTCTTACGGTTGTCTTAGCAGGCTTCACTATCAAACCTATACCGACTAGAAACAGTACAGATGCCACAACTTGAGCGACTGATAGCACCTCGTCATACATAAAGTAACCACTGATCAATGCGAAGATAGGTACTAGCAAGGTTAACGGCGCTGTCGTGCTTAACGGATATTGAATTAACAGTTTATTCCACACCCAGTAACCGAATAGCGTGGTTGGGTAAGCCTGAAACAACACAGCAATCGTTGCGTT
Organism: Vibrio sp. 10N.222.49.A3; assembly: GCF_041475145.1. Lineage (NCBI taxonomy): Bacteria > Pseudomonadati > Pseudomonadota > Gammaproteobacteria > Vibrionales > Vibrionaceae > Vibrio > Vibrio sp. 10N.222.49.A3. The sequence goes on along the minus strand of NZ_JBFRVM010000164.1, from coordinate 8,592 downwards.
CCAATCCCATTGTTCTATCGCCTGCCAAATAATTTGGTCACCGTGCAGCATCACCGCAAACAACACTAATGGAACTGGCGCAAATAGCATGCCCCACACGTTAAACGCAAAAGCCTGAGTGGTTTTAGACGCTTTAACAATCACGCCCATTAACGTCCAACTACACGCTGCGATCATAATAAGAATCACGCCATTAACAGTGACATTGCCCGTTGCTGCGGAAACCAGCACCGCCAACGCGCACATCGCTAACATCGCACCCATTAACTT
>NZ_JBFRVM010000164.1:4115-7585 GCF_041475145.1 Vibrio sp. 10N.222.49.A3 | reverse complement strand
ACATCGCACCCATTAACTTGCGAACCGACGCACTTTCTTTGAAAACCCACACGCCAACCGCCATACCAATTAGCACATTGGTTGAAAGCAACACCGACGAAAGCCCCGATGAGAGCCCAGCGGTGATTGACCATGAAGCCATGCCCCAGATGCCCACACCAAACACAAAGCCATAACTAACTAAATAACGCCACGCGACATTCGGTCTTGCTACAAAAAATATCACCGGAATCACCGCTAGCGAGAAACGCGCGGCGGTTGCCAACAACGGATGAACATTGGTTACACCCATTTTGATCATCGAGAAATTGAATCCCCAAATTGCCATCACGAACACCGCTAACAACAAATCATTTCTTTTCATACTGACCCCTCCTTTGTTTTGAATGAGTATCCCTTGATCAATAAAACCAGTACAGATACAATTTTTACAATAAAAACCAGTACAGTTAACAACGGTCGTGACCATGAGCATCTACAGAAAGCTAGCCAATCAGTTTATTGATGAGATTGAAACGGGGAAAAGACCCGAAGGTGGACGCATGCCTTCGCTGCGTCAATTAGCTAAACAACAAGCCATCAGCATGTCGACCGTGGTGAGCTGCTACCAAGAACTGGAATCACAAGGCTGGATACACTCTCGACCGCAAGCAGGGTATTTTGTTTCTCCTCATAAACCTGCTCGTTCAACCCCAGAGTGGGCACAGTTTGAAAGTAAAGTGTCGAGCGTCAAGCTAACCTCATCGACTCACAGCTCAATCAATGGACCTTTAGGGGTGTCTAGCACCGCCAATGATGAACAGTCGATTGTTGAACTGGAACGCAGTTTTCGCCGCGCTATTCGGCGTATGAGCAGCAGGCTAAACCATTACCCAGATACACAAGGTGAGCCAATGTTACGTCAGGCATTATCCACTCACTTTGCCAAGCTCGATGTACACTTTTCACCTGAAGAGATGGTGATTACGGCAGGCTGTATGTCTGCGATTAAGGCTGCACTTGAATCGTGCACCAAAGAAGGCGACACCATCGCGATTAGTTCACCTTGTTTCAACGGCATTCTGGAGTTGCTCGGAAAGATGTCGCGACAAATCATCGAGATCCCATCTCTAGATGACGGTATCGACTTGCAACAATTAGAAGCACATTTGAAGAATAAACGAGTGGATGCCGCGATTTTTTGTACCTCTCATATGAACCCTCAAGGGATCAACATGTCGGCTAGTCAAAAACAAAAGCTTGCTGAATTAGCGAATCACTATCAAGTACCGATCATTGAAGATGATGTGTATCTGGAACTTTCTTATTCCTCACACACTCCACTCCCCGCGAAATACTACGACAAAGGCGGCTATGTACTATGGTGTGGTTCAATATCGAAAAGCTTGTCACCGAGTTACCGATTAGGATGGTGCTTACCAGGGAGGTTCATTAACGAATACAAGGCTCAGTTTTCTGCTGCAAGCTATGGCGTCGCCCTACCCACTCAGCTTGCAGTTGCTGACTTTATCGAATCTGGTCAATACGCAAAACACGTTAGAAGAAGGTGTACTCAGCTTCTCTCTTTGCGCCAGCAATACCTAAGTTATTTGGCTCAGCACCTTCCTCAAGGAGTAAAGATAAGTAACCCACAAGGTGGCATGGTACTTTGGCTACAAATACCAAATTTGAACCAATCAAGCTTTGCTCAGGCAGTTGCCGACCACAACATTGATATCAGGCTTGGGCACCTGTTTAGCACTCATGACCTTTACAGCAATTGCTTACGCATCAATATTGGTTACTCGTTAGAGGGAAAAGCCAAGCAGGAATTGAACGACTTAATCGAACTGATTCACGTTCATAGCTAATACGTTCCAGTTCTTAATACGTGCCAGTTCATGATACGCAGCTAGGACATCAAAGCTTTTCAGAATCGACTTTTTCATGGTCATTAGAACACCGAATTTTAATAGCCTTTTATCATAAAAAAGAAGGCTATCATTCCTATCTGATCTAGGTTAAAGCTCCGCACCGTAAGGAAAATGACTCGCTTCGATACCTTTAAATACTGAGTTTGCTAGCACATACAAAATTATGCAAACTGACTAATGACACATCACTTTTTAACTTCAATATACAACCGCCGGCGCTGGCGTTTTCCCGTATTTGAAGAGAATAATTATGAGTGATACAACAAAAAACAAACCACTACCTTCCTTTATCGAAGAACGCTTGAACTTCTATATTCAAGACCTCATTACCCAGAACCAAAGCCAAAAGCACTTGGTATTGGGTAAACGACCTCAGCGCAACGCCGTCGTGATGCAGAGCAATGATTACTTAGCACTGTCACACAACAAACCGATTCAAGACGCCCATCAAGCGGCGATTATCGAACACGATGACAACGTAGTGATGTCTGCAATTTTTTTACAAGATGAAGAGTCTAAACCTGCGTTTGAAACCGAGCTCGCGAACTATGTCGGAATGGAGAGCTGTTTGCTTTCTCAGTCAGGTTGGGCGGCCAATATTGGACTATTACAAACCATCTGCCCGCCGGACACATCGGTGTATATCGACTTTTTTGCCCATATGTCGCTATGGGAAGGCATTCGTGCCGCTGGCGGCATCGCCCACCCGTTTATGCATAACAATATGAATCACCTGCGTAAACAGTTAGAGCGCCACGGCTCAGGCGTTATTGTGGTCGATTCGGTTTACAGTACCATTGGGACCATCGCCCCACTACGCGACATCTACGAAATGGCGCAGGAGTTTGATTGTGCCGTCGTCGTTGATGAATCGCATTCATTGGGCACGCATGGGGAAAATGGTGCCGGCATAGTTCACGCATTGGGCCTTACAAAGCAAGTCGACTTCATCACCGTAAGTTTGGCTAAAACCTTTGCTTATCGTGCAGGCGCGATCCTTGGACCAAAACTACTTTCAGAAACCTTACCGTTTGTTGCTTATCCCGCGATTTTCAGCTCGACCGTGTTACCACAAGAGGTGGTCCGTTTAGAGAAAACATTAGAGGTAATCAAAAGTGCAGATGATAAACGACAGGCTCTGTTCCAGCGTGCTAAATCGTTGACTACGGGTCTAAAACGAATTGGCTTTAATATCCGCAGCGAATCTCAAATTGTGGCATTAGAATGTGGTAGTGAAAGAAACACTGAACGTGTTCGCGATTTCCTCGAAGAACGGAATGTGTTCGGTGCGGTGTTCTGCCGCCCCGCTACGGGCAAGAACAAGAACATCATCCGATTTTCAGTGAATGCCGATATGACACCACGAGACATTGACCATGTGCTCACCGTTTGTCACGAAGCGTACCATCACCCAGAGTTAGAGTTTGTATAACTCTGTACACACCAATTCTATAACTAACACAAACGGCAGGACTGAATAGACGCTATCATGTCGCGATACAAAAAGAGCCCAGCGAATTGCTGAGCTCTTTCTTGTGTTCATCTATTCATCTATTC
>NZ_JBFRVM010000164.1:0-3353 GCF_041475145.1 Vibrio sp. 10N.222.49.A3 | reverse complement strand
CTATTCATCTATTCATCTAGTTCAGCTGGATAACCGGACGGTACAACAAATCAAATCCAGTGTGCAATTTTATCGAACAGTCGGGTTTTATCTGCTGGCTTCACAATAAAATCTGACATGCCTGACGATTCCATTTTTTCCAATGTCACTGGGGAACTGTCGCCTGTGTGAGCAATAATCGGCACTGTAGAGTATTCTTTGGCTGCACTGCGGATTCGACGAGAAGCTTCAATACCATCCATAATTGGCATCTCGATATCCATCAGAATCAAATCAACATCCTCGGTATCCAAAGCATCTAACGCTTGTTGGCCATCTTCTTTCTGTACAACGTCAAAGCCCTGTTTTTCCAATAACATTGCGGTAAAACGGCGCAAAGATTCGTTGTCATCCACCACCATTATCGTACGTTTATTAGTCGCCTCTAGTGGTTTCACAGCAACCGACGGCAACACGTAATTGGAATCGAAAAGTAAGCGCTCGATGGTGGCTTTGGTATTCAGTAGCCAAACTTGTGTTTCCACCCAAATCGGTTCAAAAGCAACGTTACGAACACGCTTAATGGGGTGATGCTCATACAAATAGATGATTCTCGCTTCAGTGAACGATAGTAAAGATTCAATTCTATCGAGGTAATTGGCTCTTAAATCTAAGCTCTCCATATCAACGAAAATCAAGTCGAACTCAAATTGATATTCCTTATTTTTAAGTGCTGATACAACGTCTAATACGGTGAGGTCAAACCCCATAAAACGTGATGTCTCAGTAATTTTATCAGAGAGTACTTTCTGGTCACTCACAATCAACACTGTCTTTAGCTTAGTGAGCTCACTCTTAATTTCGTTCACAGAGTGAGAAGTCAAAGATGGAAAAGTCATCGTGAACTGCGTCCACTGTTCCACCTCAGACTTACACTTAATCTCTCCACCAAACGACCGCATTACTTTCTGACAAAATGGCAAACCTAAGCCGTAGTTACCTGATTGGCCGGTGGTGTAAAAATCCTGGAAAATACGTCGAATGATATCGTTTGAAATACCAGCTCCGTTATCGGTAACCATAATTTGATTGGTCACGTCATCACTGCACATGGTGACATGAATATGAAAATCTTCAGGGCTGCGATGATGGAATGCGTTCTTGAACAAGTTATACATCACGTACTTCAACAAGGTATCACTGCCCAAGAAATCAAAGTTGCTTTGTACATCTAAAGAGATCGCTGATTTATCAGCTGAGCGCTTATAGTTAAAGCTATCTATCGCCCCTTCAACCACCGCTTGAGCTGAATGTTTCTTGAACGTAGAACGAGATACTCGGTTTTCATCAATTGAAGTCAATAGAAGATCAATCGTCTCGTTACCTGAGTGAATAATCTCCATCGCTTCATCACCCACTTCACGTAACTGTATAACTTCTTCATTGCTCAAAGCGTATTGCCCTTGGTGGCCACCACTTTTCGGATTCGGCAATATGGACTGCATAACATCAATAGAAGTCAGTAAACCACTTAGTGGGTTTCTCATCTCATGCGCGATACCGGCTCCAAAAGATTTCGCCAATGACACCTTATTCTCATGTTCCACCTGATTACGGAAGTAAAATAAGTTACCGAACAAATAGATAAATAAGAAGATTGGCACATGCGTCCAATCCATTGTGAGCTCTAAGTAGAAGCCTTGTGCCACCCATGCACACAAGGTAGCAATCCCTATCCCGGCGAAGGTTTGTGCAAACATCACTCGAGTGACGTGAACTAATAGAATATGGAGGAAAATAGCCGACATGAAAGACATAACCCATACGTTGGACCAGTTATTCATCAGCAGCATGTAAAAGAAAAAACACGGTAAGCAGAGGGTAATAGCGACTTGATAATAAGCCGGAAGGTACTTTCGCCAATCAAATGGAATACGATTACGAACAACAATCCCAAGGAACAATACCGAGCAAAACAGACGCACGGCTAAATTTTCATAGGGTTGCGGAAACAAGAATTCCCATACAATGTAGTAAGCAGGGAAACCGACAAAGCCCATCCAACCCACAAGGGTTAGGTTAGGTTCTGCGTACTGATAAACTTTACGAATCGCGTTCATACAAATACTTTATTTACTAAGCCCTAACGTTTACAAAGTCTAAAATTTGATGTTGGTTCTTATGTTTTCCGCTGAGTATATTACACATCACCTCAGAGCAGTGAGCTTTCAATCAAATATGTATCAACGCTTTTGATTTTATTATGACTTAGATGAATAAAGTCTCGGTTTCATACTTTAACTCAGACAACATCCCTAAGTGATTCATATTTATACGCTCACGCCTACACCAATAACGCGCCTTAGCAAGTGCTGCGCCTCTTCGTTTGCATTATGTCACTGTAACGCGATGCATCTTTCTTGGAGTATCGCCGTAATCAATCACCGCGTAATGTTGCGTTACCCTATTGTCCCAAATAGCCATTGATCCCTTGTCCCATTTGAAACGGACTTGAAACTCAAGGCGTCGTGCAATTTCAAACAGTTGGTAAAGTAAAACATCACTATCTTGTCGGTCGAGCTCGTTGATATAACGAGTAAACTGTTCATTGATATAAAGTGTTTCTTTACCGGTTTCCGGATGGCTCTGAACAACAGGATGGATTACAGGTGGATTTTTCTGCGCGGTTTTAAGTAGTGATTTGTGCCAATCAAGCTCTATCTGATCTGACTCAACTCCCTCGAAAGCCACCAGCGAATGAGTCGCAGACAACCCTCTCAGCTTTGCTTTCATGTCTTCATCTAATGACTCGAAAACCGCCGTCATCGAACACCAAATCGTATCCCCACCGGTGCTTGGAATATGTTGAGCATGCAACAAAGAAGCTTTCGATGGCACGTTGCGCCAGGTTAGATCCGTATGCCAATAGCTTTCCATGGGTGCATTACCACGGGTTGTTTCGATGACACTCACCTGAGGTGCGCTTTCGACGCGAGGAAAGAAGGGATGCGCAGGCTCGAGCTGTCCAAATCGCTCTGCAATCATCAAGTGTTGTTCTGGTGAGAGTACTTGATCACCTAGGAAGATTACTTGATGGGTAATCAGCGCCTGATAAACCTCATCGAGCTCAGTCACACTGCATGTCGCGAGATTGACTCCATGAATTTGCGCACCGATATGAGGGGTAACTTGTTCTATTTTCAACATACTTTCGCTTATTGATGATGTGACATTTCAGAGTCAATTTGGATACTGACTAGTAAACCGGACAAATACGCCATTTCTTTCAACACTGTTCACTCCAAGAGAAAGTCTCACTTTAATAAGAAAAGGCCATCTAAAAAAAGAGCCCCTACATAGGAGTAATGCCGATC
>NZ_JBFRVM010000163.1:0-18318 GCF_041475145.1 Vibrio sp. 10N.222.49.A3 | reverse complement strand
GGGTTTATGGCGCGCTTACAAGAAACGCACCAGTACAAACAGACGCTACTTGCGAGGCTGAACCTGAAACAGAAGCTAACCAATCGAGTACATTTCGTTTGTTCATTTCGTCAGTGTGCACACCACCAACGACCATTAACAAATCTATCTCTGGATGATTTTGTATCGAGTAGTCAGCCAGAACTTTAAACCCACCACGGGCAACAACTGGCTCGGCGTGCTCAGAAACCATGAATACATTTAGATCTTCAGCACCTAAGCGCTTTGCCGTACTAAAGACTTCAAATGGCCCAGAGAAGTCGAGAACTTCTGCTTGATTATAAATATAAATTCCGATGTTCATTGCACCTCCATGTACAACTTCATTAATAATTAGAATTTACCATAAACATCTTGTTCGGCTAATTCATACAACCCATTAAGGATTCTTAACTTTATCCATTTTAGTCAGGATGCCTTTGCCCTTCTCATAAACAAGAGATAAACCAAAGTAGACTGAAACCCACAAGACAAAATCAAGAGCGGCTAACTTGATATCAAGTGGATCTGAAAAGATGTTATAGGTGTGTCCAAACTTTGCTTCAATTGATTTAACTAAAATCACTGTAGCGATAAAAATCACAATCCTCATGGGTTTCCCTATCTATACGTTTAAACTAAATCGTACACATGCGTGTGGATATTTTTTAAGTTATTCCAAGTATATAATGCGTTTATAGCCCTACATGTCGTTGGCTTTTTCTATAAACCAAGTGCCTTTACACGGGCCATTGGTTAAATGCCAACGACCATCAAATCTATTGCCACTGCCATGTGCTGAAAATCGATAATCCCACTGGCTATTGCGGACTTCTAACCATTTAACGCATTACGCCAATATTGCACCGTTTTATCAGAGACAGAACCGGTTTCGTTCGCTGATGCGATCAAGAAGCCACATAAGTTGGTTGCAACTTCCTCATTGCCTAACAAATATAAACTACGAATAGCTCGCGTTAACCTTAGTTGGTTATGATCATGGTTTTTAAGCCATACATGATTTGCGGGGCTAAGCGGTAACAACGAAGATATTTCGATACCCTCTCGCTGCATGCCCCAAAACTCAAGCATCAGGTCAAGTACTTGTAGATGAGCTGTGCGGAGCTCTTCTGAATTAGCAAAAATCGCCCTGTCTTCTTGAGTAACCAACGGGGCATGTTGATTAAACTTAGTCCCTTCATCGATTGGGAAAAACACTTGGATGTACTTATGGTCGTGCTCCAACCAAAAGTGATTGTAAGCTAACAACTGTTCAATATTACGACCAAATTTGTCTGGCACTTCACCAGATATAAAGCGAGCAATCTCACTCATTTTTAAATCCTACTGACTATAACCCCCCACTTGTGGGCGAATGCATTATTACGCAGTAAACCTTGAAAAACCTAGTCCTTTACGTTGTAAGCACCGATCTGACTTCGAACGCCAAATACCGCACGTTAGGAATACTTGTTAATACTTCCAACTCACTGTTTTAACAGACGACACTGATACCCTGCGACGCATTTTAGCTCTGTAATATGTTCAGGGAATCGTTCCTGAAGAAAACACAATGCATCCGCTAGGGTTATCTGGTGCATACAATTTCAAGCGACTGACATAAGTGACTAGCGTAAGTCGCTAACATAAGAGACTAACGCAAGCGTCTCAACACAACCTGCTGGTCGAGCTCATTCTGATAGTCCGTGTAATCAAGCCCTTGATCAAATATGTACTCAGTGACAAGAGTACGAATGCACTCAACCAATGTGCTTGCTTGCCAAGGCTTTTCAAAGTAACGGTCGATACCTGCTGCATTAATCGCATTGATGGTATCAGTATGAGTGGCCTGCCCCGTAAGAAGAATTTTCTTTGTATTCGGAAAGCGGCTGTCATGGAACACTTCAGTGAGTAACTCCACACCCGTTTTCCCTGGCATCACATGATCAGACACGATGACGGTAATGTGTTCGCCTTCTGCGTCAAGTTCATCAATGAGATCAAGCACTTCTTGCGCTGATTCACAATCTTCAATATTCAGCCAACTCGCCAGCGGCTCTAAATCTTGTACCACTGCGCTCAGTACTTCTCTCTGGTCATCGACACAGATTAAATTAAGCTTCTCCATGTTCACCCTCTACTGGTAACTTGATTCTAAATACAGTTTTTGAAGCATCACTTTTCACAATGATACTTCCGCCATAACCCGCCACAATCCGCTTAACGATTGATAAACCCAAACCCAATCCAAACGATAAACCACCTTTTTTAGTGGTGAAGTTGGGCTGAAATACCTTTCTACGAGTCACCTCGTCTATCTCAGGGCCGTTATTCGTGATCGTAACTAATATTCTTTTCTTACTTAATCTGGTTTGAATTTCTATTGCAGCATCGTCTGAATTCGACATTGCATCACAAGCATTCTTTACAATGTTTACCCAAATCTGAACGAGCTCTGTTTTCGAGCCTTTAAAAGTCGGCAAATCTGCAGGGCTCAATCGCACAGAGACTCTACGTAACTCACTTTGTAACAACGATAAGGCATGGTTAATGGAGTCGTTAATATCAACCGCTTCTTCGGTGTCAATGTCAATTCTGCCAAGTTGTTTAACCGATTTTACGATGCCAACGGTGTGTCTAGATGCCAAACGTAAATCATGTAAGTCACAGCCCATCTGCCAAAAGCGAATCGCTTCTTCTGGGTTTTTCAGCCAATGTTTTGAAATAACGTCTGTTGCATATGAAGCGTCAATTGGAATCGCCTTTGCAAGAGAGCGTGCAATGTTTTTGTCTAAACCATATTTTCTTTCAAATTGTCGCCCACGTGTTCGCGCTTCTGACGACGACGTTTTCTGACCATGCATTAACCCAAAATCGAAAAATTGGCTGGCTTCTGGATGCACTTCTTCAAGTAGATCCATGATGACCGTTTCAAGTCGGCCAGATTTACTATTTACTACACCAATAGCGTTGTTAAGCTCATGGGCAATCCCTGCAGCCAATTGACCCAAGGTCGTCATTTGCTCAGCAGTATGTAACTTCTCTAGCGCTTTTTGTTTCGCTATCGCTTCTTGTGTTGCTCTGCGTTGACGACGCGACAACTCATTGACAATCACAGGTGTGAACTGTGCGGTAAGAGGGCCAAACTTACGTTCATCTTCTGCCGGCGTGTCTTTATCGATCCACGCTAACTCAACATCGGTTTTGGCAACAACCGTTGAAGATGCTGTCCAATTACCAGAAAAGAAGCTATGAACGCCTATAAAAGCCCCACTACCCGCACTAAACACGCGTACTCGCGGTGCATTCGCTTCGGTATAAAAACCTTCCAGTTCTCCACTAAACACATAATACAAACGAGTGTTTAACGCTGATTGTTCAATAATGGTGTTACCGGCACGGCACGTCACCCGACGTTCTGTCTGATTAAAATAACGATCGATAAGTGCTTCTAGCTTTTGTTGATACACGTATCGTTATCCTATGTGACCAATTGAATGTAGCACCCACACCATAACAAAACTCAGTAGCACACCAACCACACCTAAAATAATACCGATTCTGGCCATTTGATTACTTTGCACATGACCTGTGGCATGAGCCAACGCATTCGGTGGCGTACTGATTGGCAGCGACATACCTAATGAAGCAGCAAAAGTCACTACCAGAATTAACGTTAACTCACCGCCTAGTGGCGTGAGTGAAGCCATAGACGAACCTAATGCAGCCATAATTGGCATTAACAAGTTAGCCGTTGCGGTATGAGACATAAAGTTTGCCATTACCAAACACAAGAACGCCGCTCCGAACAACACCACATAGGGTGAGTAAGCATCAAACGGAATGCTGTGTACCACGAGCCTTGCTAAGCCAGTTTTATCGAGAGCTAAACCAAGCGCAATACCACCTGATACAAGCCACAGTACGTCCCAAGAAATCTTTTTAAGGTCTTCTTTATTGATGATCCCTGTGAGTGAGAACACAGCGACAGGAATCAGAGCGACGGTATAAGAGTTCATGCCATGGCTTGAGCCCATTAACCAAAGAATGATGGTCAGCGCAAAAGTGACGTATACCGCAATGGCTTTGGGCGTTTTAAGGAATTTACCTTTGATGCTTAGCTCGATTTTCTTTTGGTCAGCTTTGTACATAAAGCCGATTAAAAACCACGCTAACGCCATCATAATAACGACAAACGGCACACCAAATGCCATCCATTCACCGAACGTAATGAGGTTATCGCCAACTAAATATTTAAGTGCGATAGCGTTCGGCGGGGTACCGATCGGGGTACCAATGCCACCGATGTTAGCGGCAACAGGAATACAAAGCGCAAACGCTATACGACTGGGGTCTTTCGGACCAAACACAGCCAGTACCGGCGTTAAAATAGAGAGCATCATTGCCGTTGTTGCCGTGTTAGACATAAACATCGAAAAGATACCAGTGATCAACATTAAGCCGAGCATCACAAACTTTGGGTCTTGTCCAAATGGCTTCAATAATACACGAGCTAAGTTTACGTCTAATCGATACTTAGTGGCGGCCATCGCTAAGAAAAAACCGCCTAAAAACAGCATGATGATTGGGCTGGCGAATGTCGCCATGATGTCGCTGTATTTTAACAACTCACCAAAATGTTCCTGCCCATGATCAAACCTTAAAAAGATCAGCCCTTTATCCGACAACATCAACAATTGCAGAACGATAATAACAACAGACGTCGCGTAAATCGGGATAGGCTCGAACACCCAGCACAATGCCGCTAATAAAAAGATCGCGATAACGCGTTGTTGAATAATCGTAAGGCCTTCAAATGGAAACGCTGATAGCGGCATTACGAGGATAATGAAAGGAATTAAAATAGGGATAATGTATTTAATATAGGGGCGCATAGCACAAAAACTCTTCCTGAGATAACAACTACTTAGAAATTAGATTTAAAGTTCTAATTTAGTCCGACAACGAATTATCGACCTCTTATCACTATCTCACTATCGGCTAGATCAATGATTCCGTAATCGCGATATCCCCGTTTTCGTTTCTGTGCGCTACCTCTACGTTTGTGTGTCATTTACTTTTGCAATATAACTTGATCAATCTCGTCGTCAGGATCTTCCAAAGGGCTACTGGCCTGTCGATAAAGATTAGGAAGCATTACGTCAACTGCGAAATCTGCCTTGAAGCATTTACGTGCGTGGTTCAGATAGGTGTTCTATGCCCAACTCTCGTTGTTTACGTTTACTTAAACCACTAGCAACAATACGATAAGACTCAGACAAGTAATACTTTAGGTCATCGTCTAATTGACCTGAAGTTTCAACTTGCTGTATCCATTTCATCCCACGGTTAGCAAAGTACGGAGCCGGTTTATAGCCTTCACAATCACTGAGAAAGTCGTAATTTAAGTTGGATGTCTTAAAAGTGAATGCCGCTTTTTTGCCATCACTCCAACCACCAATGGCAAAGACTTTACCACCCACCTTCCAGACATCTGAATTGCCCCATTGAACGACATGACTCGTCCCAGTAAATGTCCCGCAAAAATGGTTAAACTCATCGTAATTCATACTCATTTCCTTATGCACACAACCTCGGATTAAATGGCTAACGTCAGTTCTTGTATGTCAATTAGATCGACTTCCCTACCTAATATTTGCTTGTACTCTACTAAATGATGAACTGGGATTACTGGCAATTCGATACCGAGATAGCTTTTAATGACTGACTCTGAAAAATCGATTTCGAGTTGATGCCAAGATCCATCTAGAGCCGACTGTATCTTCGTATTATGAGATAAACCAATTTCAATTTTTTGGTCCTGGTAAACTAACTGGAAATACTCGAGATCCCAACCGTATTCTGCATAGTGAATTAACGGCTTAGATATGAATTGCGATACGCGAGCCAAAACCTTGTTTGCGTCAAAGTTGTGGATATAAAGGTCTATGTCTGCGATCTCACGACTGCCACCATGTATCGTTGCAGCTAGCCCTCCGACAATTTGATACTCAACACCATCAGCATCCAAGAGTTCTTTGAGCCACTTCAGTGCTACTTTCACTTTTTCACTCATCTAATTCCCTTAGCTGAATTTTCCCTATACCAAAACATCTAATTGAGCAGCAATCATCAGTTATAGATGCCGTGTACATTTGTTATGCCGCTATTTCAACTTAAATGGCTCTTTGAATATTCAAACAATTTGAAATCGTCTGATTGGTCTGGCTGTACTTCGCCGACTTTGATATAGCCTAACTTTTCGTAGAAATGGTGGTTTCTGTATGACTGATAAGGAGTGAACAAAGTCCAGTTTGTGATATGCGAATACCGGTGTTCAATAAGGCTCATGGCTTGAGAGCCAATATGTTTATTTTGATACTGAACATCAATGTAGAAATATCGGATCTCAATACTGCTCTGCTCACCACACTCTACGCAAATTGCCCCAGCATAGTCGCTGTTGTACAGCACTTTATAAAAATTGCCTTTACTAACCTCAGCTTGGAACCACTCTGTTGATTCTATGTTTGGCGGGAACGCACCGTATTTTTCCACATCGTCTGCAAATGCGCTGAGTGCAGACTTCTGCAGCTGTTGGATATCGGCAGTGCTGGCAAGTTCAAGTTGGAGGGAGATATCCGGCATAATTATCCTTAATTCATATACTTTCGACCAAGTGCCCATTTATGTAACGCATTGTACCAGCGCAACATTTTCCTTTAGCACATAGATATTATGGAAATATAAACCATTCACACTGCCAATAAAATCGCCAACTTACCAAGATCAAGCATAGCTCTCATGCTTCAGCCTTTGTGTTAGCGAAGACGTTCGCTCGATACGCTAATTTAAATTCAAACTCTGCATTTAACGTCTCTGCATCTGTAGCTAGCATTAATTTGACATAATCATATGCAGGATTCCTTTCCTCCATATGCCCTTTGATTAAACGCTGCACTTCTGCATAGTGAAAACGAGCAAAGTCTTGGTTTTCGAAGATAGAATCCAAAGAAATGCTAAGAGCTTGCTGTTGCTCTTCTCCATAAAGTCCAGAGACATAATCTTTGAGATCTTTTATGTACCAAGTCAATTTCATACTCCTTGTGTGCTAACGCCTGCATAACACGTTTACTACTATGCAATTATACTTAAAATTGGCGCCTTAAAACGAAAAACACCCGATAACCTGAGGATGCCGAGCGTAGTAAATCGTGTTGATGCATTTGTTAGCACATACTTATGGAGCGCAATAGATTATTGGTATCGCATTCATATCTCTAACCGCATGTGCAAAAGACGAAATAATCCATAAAAGCTGAGTAATGTGTCCAGGAACACTTTCTCCATTTTGTATTCTCCTGAATTGTGCCTCGATTTCTGATTTAGACATAAATGAACAACTAAGAATACATTTTCTATGAAGCTGGTAATTTTTTAATAAATCACCTAAATCCGTTTCAGCATTTGTCATATTACCTTGACGAACACGTTTAATTTGCGTTTGTGTACCATTGTTAGAATATAGATTATTAAACTTATTTTCTATTCTTTGCACAAATTGTTGTTGAGTAAAAAACATATTGCCTAAGTTCTTAATCCCTTGCCCAACAACATCGTGTAGTTTACTTGCTGATGTAGTCAGATCTCCATGCTTTGAGTGTATAAAGGATATACAACCATCATCAATATTAAATGTTATATGATCAGCCCACTCGATCCCTAAATCATCGCAAAAAACATAGTTATCTTGTTCATGTAATCGCTCTATTAGTTCAAACATTGAACCACTTTCAAATAGCTCTTGGTCTGAACTAAAATTACCTTTTTCCGATGTTATTTGTGTCATACCTTCTATTGGCTTCAGAATATCTAAAATACTATTTATTTCAGAGACACCAGATGAATCCTGAAAACAAGCTCCCATAAAATACATATACTTAGGATCAGAAAAAGTAATACTATAGAAACCATTCTTAACAATATACCTTTGTAAGGTTATATCTTTTCCATTTTCTACAAGCCTAAAGTTTGTTAATTTTTTCGATTGCAATGTAAGAGTTTTAGGATTACGCCTTATTTTTGCATCCGTTGAATGACCAACAATTTCGTAATTCTCGTTTATTTCATACGTTTTTTCAAGCTCTTGATACAGTTTTTGCTTAACTCTATTTGAAACTGTTATTGTTTTCCCACGTTTTGATTTGTATTTAATTATTAAGCTATCTTTCTCTATTCTTTCAGACAACTGAGTACTTTCAATCAAGAGAGCATTTGGTGAGGTTATCTCTAAAACATCAATTAACTCGACTTTCTTCGCAAATGCTTCAAGAAATTCGTTATCAGTTGCATTCGCTAGCAAATTTACTTGTTCTTTAACCCATAAAGCTATGTCATCAATTGATATTCTTTGAGATGCTTCAACAATTCGACCAGTGCCTGAAATAGACTTAATCGAAGCACCTTGACGAATTTTTAAGTAATATGGAATTGATCGTCCAGCCGAATGCGTAGAAAGTAGACCTTTCAGATCTGCTGCTTCATAAGATCTAGCTCTCATAGCTCGATCAGAAATAGTCATATTTCTTAAAGCCATTTTCTGATATTCAGCATCGTGATTAAACGTACGGCTTAACTCTGAACTTCCAATTAAATCAAAATTTTCTTTGATTAATTCGGTTATATTTGAACAGCTTTTTTTAAGAAAAGCATAATGACCATTATATTCAATAATAATTATATACGCATGGATTCTATCTTCAATTTCATCATCTAAAAAATATACAGGTTTAACTGAAGGAAAAACCTTAACTGAATAAACATAGTTTAAGTCATTTTCTTCACTCGCCTTTTCTTGTCGGAAAACGTCAATTAAGTAGCTTCCCCCTTCCTCTATGTTATCTGAAGCACCTTCCATTATTCCACAAATAACATCATCTGTTATTTCTGTTTTAGGAAGATAAAAGTGTGCATTTTTTGTTAATTCTAATCTTTCTGGCATTTATTCTCACCTAGTCACTAAGCGTTGTATATAATTATATGCGTGTGCTAACGCACAATTAAGGTGTGAAGCACGCAGCGACTACACTTAAATTGGTCACCGTAAACACTGAACTAAACCCAAACCAAAAATGCCAAGCGTGCTGAATCACTCTTAAATTGTTTGTTATATCATTACCGCCAGTCTTTGACGATTTTGTCTTTAAATACTGCTGTAATAGAGTCTTTATGGAGGTATTCAATAACACCAACTAACTCTTTTGAAAAATCCATTTTTATCGGTTGATTAATAGGCTCAGAAATCCAATAATCCACCTCATATTTACATATTTTAAGTTTCAATCCATTATTTATTAGATAAGCATCTTTGAACATTTCCGAATACGAATGTTCGCCTGGCTCACGTGATATTTTTTCTAATTTAGTTGAAAGCTCTAAAAGTGAATATTTTTCACCTCGTTCGATGTCTTCAATAAATATTTCATTATTTAACCCAGAGGATACCAATTGACTATCAATGTTTAAATCAGTGTTTTCTTTAAGCCAGTCACCGTCAAGGAATGGCTTAAAGTTAGTGATTTGAGCGGAAGGCATTATTTGCATATTTATATTTACTTCGCGAATTAGAGGGTTACCTTCCTTATCCTCCCAATCATCATCTCGTTGCTCCCGCACAATAAGTAAATCAATCTTATTATTTTTCGCCTTTAGTTCAGCGCCACTTTGATAACCGGTTTTTGTAGCAAAGACCGGCTTTAAGTCAGGAATATCTCTAATCTTACCAATCAAGCCGTCAATTCTGTCAATTGAAACACGTGAAGTATAGTCTTTACACTCGATGATCGTTTTGTATGTTACACCGGCTAATTCGTACTCCCAATACAAATCGAATTCTCGAACAATTCCGTAGTTATCTGTGATTTTTTTGTTTCGTTCAATTTCGATATTTTTTTGTAACATTAACTCTTCAGAATTAATGAGTGCTTGCTGTAAATTTTGAACAAATATTTCGTAATCTTTGCCAGTTGACATGATAAATCCTCGATATTAATTTTTTATATAACAGCTATTAGACAGAAAATTTTTTATTTAAATACAGAGTTTTCTGTCTAGTTTCTTATGCTGTCTATCTTAAGCGACTTACTCCATTTATAACAACAACTTATCATTCTTAGTTTGTGATTGAACAAGGAAATGTAGAATTTAGTTCTGCCTAACAGAACCAAATGAAGAAAACTTGATAACTGCTCTGACTGATATTGTTAAAACAAGTTTGCTATTGATAATAAGGACAATATTTCCACTTCCAAAAAACCGATTATTTACTCATTTGTAATTAAGATAAAAACTGAAAAATATCGAAGTCAGCTTAGATACTTTCATTCTATAAATTAAAACAAAGCAGGTTTTAATATCTCCCGCCCTATCATACATTTACGATAAATAACAAATTTAAATTTTATAAAAACAATTTGATCAACAAGGGTTTTTGTAAACTTTGAATTACATACTCTAAAAATAAATCTCCCTGATAAACTTGTCATAATTCTAAATGCTCTTCCAATCTTGATTCGCAACACATGGCATTAGCGTGTTGCATATAGACTTCCTATAAAGCCGTTGGGAAGAAGGAGTTTATATTAAAATCAGGAACGAAAAATGAACCAACAACGTCAACTAAGCTGGAAAATAGCAGCTATTCTAGGTACATCTTTTGGCTTTAATGCACACGCTGCAGAAATGGTCAGAGTCGATAACGATACACTGCTACAACAAAGCCTCGTCGCTCAGTCGAAGAGTGTTGCCCCACTAGAATTAGGTTTTTCTGAAGTTAAACGGGTGGTATTGCCCAATGGGAAAACGAAAGTCCGCTATCAACAAACTCACCTAGGTTTACCCGTCTTTGATACCTCCGTTGTCGCCACCCTTTCCAAGAACCAACCCACTCAAGTATTCGGTTCAATGGCACAAGGGATCAGTGGAGACTTGTCCAGCAACGCACCAAAGCTGAATGAGGAACAAGCGATTGAAGCCGCTATTTCCTCTCACCGCACGTTTACTGTCGGCAAAAAGTCGATTGAAAATCAAAACGCGAAACTGATGGTGAGATTGGATGAGAACCAAGTCGCCCAAGTGGTGTATCTGGTCGATTTCTTTATCGCGTCCTCTATGCCAGAGCGCCCTTTCTACTTTATTGATGCCACGACTGGCGATGTGCTCCAAAAATGGAATGGGTTGAACCACGCTAAAGCATTGGGTGCTGGCCCCGGTGGTAATATCAAAACCACTCGATATGAATATGGTAGTGACTTCCCTAGCTTTCCGATCGACAAAACAGGCACAACTTGTACGTTAGAAAATGAATCAGTTAAGACAATCGATTTGAGGAACGGAACCTCTGGCAGCGCAGCCTACAGTTACAACTGTGCCGACGGAACCAACTACACCGATCATAAATACATCAACGGGGCTTACTCGCCTCTTAACGATGCGCACTATTTTGGTAATGTCGTATTCGATATGTACAAAGAGTGGATGAATACGTCGCCTTTAACTTTCCAACTGACTATGCGCGTTCATTACGGTACCGATTATGAAAATGCTTTCTGGAATGGTACATCAATGACTTTTGGGGATGGCAAAAATACCTTTTATCCATTGGTCGATATCAATGTGAGTGCTCACGAGGTTAGCCACGGGTTCACCGAGCAAAACTCCGGCCTTGTGTACCAAAACATGTCGGGCGGTATCAATGAAGCCTTCTCCGATATTGCGGGCGAAGCGGCTGAATACTACTTACGTGGCAGTGTGGATTGGGTGGTCGGAAGCGATATATTCAAATCAGAAGGCGGCTTGCGTTACTTTGATCAACCTTCAAAAGATGGTCGTTCGATTGATCACGCCTCGCAATACTACGATGGCTTGAACGTTCACTTATCTAGCGGTGTTTATAACCGTGCCTTTTACCTTTTAGCGAACAAATCGGGTTGGAATGTACGTAAGGGCTTTGAAATATTCACGGTTGCCAACCAGTTGTATTGGACGGCAAACAGTACCTTTGATGCCGGTGCTTGTGGCGTAGCGAAAGCCGCAGCAGACATGGGCTATGTGGTTGCCGATGTTGAAGATGCTTTTAATACCGTCGGCGTTAATGCAAGTTGTGGTGTCACGCCTCCAACTGGCAATGTATTAACGAAAGGCACACCGATTGCGAACTTAAGTGGAAACCAATCCTCGGAGAGCTTCTACACGTTCATTGTGGATTCTGCATCCAGCGTGACGGTTTCAATGTCTGGTGGTTCAGGCGATGCCGATCTTTACGTGAAATCAGGCAGCAAGCCAACCACATCGAGTTACGATTGCCGTCCTTATCGTGCAGGAAACAATGAGCAGTGCAGTGTGAGCGCGCAACCGGGTGTCACCTATCATGTGTTACTGCGCGGATACTCGAACTACTCTGGCCTAACGTTACGTTTAGATTGAGTTAGAGCGAGCCTCTCAAACAAGTTGTAAATCGAGAACTAGCGGTTAACCGCGAAATAAAAACCTACTCACTTTGAGTAGGTTTTTTTATGACACACCCTAGTAGTTAATAATATTGTAAGTTATTTACTGATACGCTTATTAATTTATAAATATCAAGGTTACTTAGGTATTGTTTTATAAAAACAGTTTAAATTGAGATCCTGTGCTGCACAACGAAACAAAAATAACTGACTAACTTTCGAACACATTCACGTTACTGATAGGTTAATCCTTATAGGGCAAAAGCTCTATTGATGATAAAAATTAAAATAAGGATTATTTATGAGACCATCTTTTCCTATCAGTATGGTGCTTGCAACGACAGTGGTTGGCTTCCAGTCTTTTGCGCAAAATATTGAGACAACGGATTCATTAGGTATTGCAGAAAGTAGCGCAGCGCAAAAGCAATCTCTGGCGTTGCAAATCAGCGAGCGTTATTCCGATCTTGAGCTTTCATTGAAGGCTCAGATCTCAGAAAAGAACTTATCCGCGCCTGTAGATAAATTGAGCTCTACTCAGCCCTACTCTGCATTTTCAAGCAGGATGCAGAAAGCGGATCTTGGTTATCGCAAGATGAAAAGGATCAACGACTTCAGCGACTCTGTGTTAGAGGTTCGCATGGCTGATGAAGCGATGATCGAAGCTTGGAAGAATGGTGAAAGCCCGCTGTTTGCATTTGAACCATCAGGCGACGATTCGAATTGGCAATACATTGAAGCGTATGACGTGTACGGACAAGTTCATCAATTAGATGTGTACCAAATGCCAGACGTCCCAGTGTTTGTGGTTGATAGTAACGGTGCTGAAGAGCTCAAAGCAGGCTTAATGGCGATGCAGGCAGAGATGCAAAAGCTGGGTACTACAACGCAAATCAATGCCGTTAGCGATACCAATGCCGACGAGAGTAAACCTCAAAAATCGTCTTTGATGAACAGGGCTCGTCGCTCGATGGCCTTGTCGGAACCTGAGCCGTTGAATACAACACAATTAACCAAAATCCGTTTAGCCGTCGACCAAGAACCTTGGATCTCTGGTAAAGCGGAAATCTACGCTATCGTGACGGGTGTCGATTCAAGTCGTTTAGAGCCCCAGATCGACCTCGTTGAGATGCCTTATCTGGACTACGACAAACAGACGTACTACCCGAACCAGACCGTCATCTTCTGGCCTCGCTACCGTTGGGGCGCTGCAGACATGATCTTGATGGAACACGATGATGGCACAGACTACAAAGCGCTAGCAAAACTCTTGGTTCAAGCCGCAGAAGATATACTGAAGATGATTCCTGATCCAGAAGTTCAAGGTTATGCGATCATCCCTCAGATAACAGGCAAGATTATCGATGTGATTCCTGATGGCGTATTAGTGAATGATGATGACTTCGTGGACGTGTACTACACCTTAATGCAGAACACGCCTTATGTAGACCGTCCGGGCGCTGGCGGAAATGCTGTCGCATCGTTTGCACCAGTCACGATTTCACCAACAGAGTAAGTCGTTTCTTATTCAGTTAGGGCTTAAACGCTAGGCCCTAACTCTTCATTATCGAAGGTAAGTCAAACACAAGAGACCTACTCAGAATCTAATTACAGGGAGTAATCAAACACAATGATGTCTTCTAAAAGCGGACGAAACACATCTTTCAGCGCATCATGCTCAGGGTGCGGAAGGTAATTCTGGCGGCCTTCTTCATCGGCGAACGTCATTAACACCGAGTGGGTATAACCTTGATTCTTGTTTTCAGGGCTGTCATTTAATCCCCATTCTACTGAAGTGACCCCTTCAACCTTGTTTGGCATCGCTTCAAACAGCATCTTTAGTTTTTGAACCTCTGAAGCTTCAGCGTTTTCTTTAAACTTAATCAGTAGAATATGACGAATCATTCCCGTTTCTTTTTGAGTCATTCCTTGTCCTTTCGAGTCGTTCGCTTACTGGTTTGTAATGCTTAACCAACACCCAATAGCGATCTAAAGTTAGAGAACAACAAAATGCCACACGTTACACAACATGCCAAGGCTAGATCGCTAGAGTTTATAAAATACTCCACAACCCAATAACGAAAAATGCTGCACCCAAGGGCGCAGCATTTCTCATGACAATGGTAAGCACATCTTTAACGTTAATCACGACGACCTGTAAGCTGGATCGTTTGGTCTTGATCTACGTTCTTTTGGAATTGGATTCCGCCGTTAGACGCTTCATTTCTTCCTTCCAGTGTTAAGTCAGATTCAACGCGCTCAGCCTTTATTTGATTACCTTCGCTTCTTGTCATGTCGATAGTCCCTGTATACGTACCGTCGGCAGCAAAAGCCGTGCTCATTGAAAGAGCCATTAAGCCTAGTGCGATTAACTTTTTCATACATCACCTCATATTATTTTTAATTATTTGTTCGTTTGGTATCTGTGTTTCTTTGTTGAGGTAACTTTAGCGCTTGAGTGAAAGCCATTCGAGGAAAAGCAATATTTACCAAATGGAAAATCAAGGGATTAGCGAAGTTCTGACGCTGTTCTGTCTTATCTGTTTTGTACTACCACTATGATATTAGAGTCACATAATTTCTGTACGCCTACCGCACCGAAATTACTGCCTATAAAAGGATTCATTTGGAGAGCCTGTGGACATCAATCTAGACATTCAAAATATCCTCGTCATCAAGCGTATGTATGAACTTCGCAATGTTGGACTGGTTGCGGAGTCGCTAGGAAAAACCTCTGGGGCGATCAGCAAGAACCTCTCGAAGTTAAAGTTGCAGCTCGACGATCCACTGTTCATTCAAACGAAACACGGGTTTGAACCCACGACTTTTGTTGAAACCAACATCGAAAATTTTGAGCAGATCTTGAGCAGCGTTGAAGCCATAAAACATCAAGTGTTCTCGCCAGAAACTTACCAAGGCGATATCAAAATCTACGCGAATACACTGTTCTGGGAGCGCTTTGGCTCGAAGCTCTACTTTGCTCTGAGTAAAGAAGCCCCGCATGCTCACTACTCATTCGTTCGGTGGGGAAGCAATGTGAGGAACAGGCTCATCGACGGCGAAGAATCCATAGCGGTTCATTACTTTGATGAAACCTTGCCACAGTCAATTTCTCAAATGGAATTCGGTAAAGGAAAAGTGGTGTTCTTCGTGAGAGAGGATCATCCAGCGAAAGACTTTGAGTCGCTCGCCAACTACCCAATCATTCTATTTAAAACCCCGGGATGGAATGACAATAAATACCCGATCCTTGATCGCCTTAGGAATATCGGTTTTCACGTCAACCCAAGAGTGGAAGTCGACCACCCTGCGATGATTCACGATGTTGTGTTCAAATCCGACTATTTTGGTATCACCCTCAATGGCAGCGTACCAGAAGGCTGTCGTAGTATTGATTTACCCGAAAAACTGACGATCGATGTGGGTTATGTGATGAGCTGCCGTCGTTCACAGAAAGATGCGCCTTTGAATCAATGGCTATTCCAAATGCTAAAGTCTACGCTGAAAAACAAGCAAGCATAGTTCAACATCTAAAGGCCTAAATGATTACCGGGTTAACTGCTTATAAAGCTTAAAGACTTAACCGCTTAGCTGCTTAACGACTTAACTCCCTATCATCCAAAAAAGAAAAGGCTCCCGAGGGAGCCTTTGATTAGGATTCTAGTGACTATTCGCTTATGTTTTTATTTTAAAATGCTTCTTCGAGCGTTTGCTCGTTCTTTTTTTCTGTTTGTTTCTCGCTGGTCTCTAACTCTTTCAAGCGCGCGGTGAAGTGTCTTAACACCGGTGGCTCGTAGGTAAAGTCGAGCCCTTTCACTTGTCCTGCATTCTCTTTCACTTTTTCAAATGCTTCGATGATGAAGTCCATGTGCGTTTGTGTGTAGGTCGCGCGAGGAATGGTAAGGCGCAATAACTCTGCTGGGCATGGGTGTTGTTCACCGGTTGCTGGGTCGCGACCTTGCAGCAATGAGCCAATCTCAACCGCTCTGATACCCGCGACTTTATAGAGTTCACACGCCAAAGCATGTGCGGGGAACTGACTAGCAGGAATGTGTGGAAGCAGTTTACCCGCATCCACAAACGCAGCATGACCGCCTGCTTGCTGGCACACGATGCCCATCGCTTCTAAGCCATCAACAAGGTATTGAACCTGACCAATACGGTACTCTAACCAATCTTGGCGCATGCCGTCATACAGACCAACCGCAAGACGCTCCATCGCGCCACCTTCTAAACCACCATAGGTTGGGAAGCCTTCTTGCACCACACACAAGGTTCGACACTCTGTGTACACATCCATGAAAGAGTCGTCTTTAAAGCACAACAAGCCGCCCATTTGTACCATGGCATCTTTCTTGGCAGACATGGCTAAGCCATCCGCGTATTTGTAAGACTCACGAGTGATCTGTTCGATTGTCCAATCTTGATAACCCGCTTCTCGTTGTTGAATGAAGTAGGCATTTTCAGCGTAACGTGCAGAATCCATGATCACAGGGATGTCGTACTTCTGAGCCACTTGATACACGGCTTTTAGGTTGGCGATAGACACTGGCTGTCCACCAGCAGAGTTACAAGTAATGGTGCTCACAATATAAGGAACATTGGCTGCGCCCGCTTCTAAAATCGCTTCTTCCAGCTTCACCACATCGAAGTTGCCTTTGAAGTCCGCATTCACTGAGGTATCGAACGCTTCTTTGGTATAAACGTTCTTCGCCACACAGCAATTCACTTGGGTGTGACCTTGCGTGGTATCGAAAAAGTAGTTCGACAAGGCGACCATTTTGCTGCGATCGAGCCCTTTCTCCATTTCGCGCTTTTTGATAAGAACCGGAATGTAGATCTGCTCTGCGCCGCGCCCTTGGTGTGTTGGAATCGTCAACTCGTAACCGAAGATATCCTTAACCGCGTTCGACAATGCGTAGTAACTGCGGCTACCACTGTAAGCTTCATCCCCCATTAACATCGCGGCTTGCATACGCTGAGTAATAGATCCTGTTCCGCTGTCTGTCAGTAAATCGATAAACACATCATCACTATCAAGTAAGAATGGGTTCATGCCTGCTTCAACAATGGCTTGCTCACGATATGCAGAGGTTGTTCTTTTTACTGGTTCTACAACACGAATACGAAACGGTTCTGGTAGATGTTTGAAGTTTTCCATAATAATACCTTTCAATACATTCCGATCAGGTCGAAATCTATTTTCTTTAGATGTCACGAATCCTCACCATTAAATTATTAGTTCCGTATAAATACACACATAAAATTAACAGTGAAAATAAAAAATTAAAAAATGACTTATTAATCAAACCTAAACAGAGGCTGAGATAATTAGCGAGAACGACAAAACAACGAATATTCCGCACGAAATAATAAGTGCGATATTCATGCGTTCAAAGGTTATCAAAGCTGCTGATAGGTAAACAAAGCATGCTGCTTTGCTGGCGCGTGACGCCTAGAGGGTACTACTCTGAAGAAAGGCGGAACGAGAGCTGGTGATCTAAGGTATACCAAGCTAACAAGGTTAGCCATGTTGTTGATTGCCATTTCAGATACATGTTCACAATATATCCCTACGTTGAAATCAAGATGAACCGAAAATTAAATATAGTGCAATTGTTTTATAAATACAGCTTAGAAAAGTATAAATGTGATCAAAATTTGGAATGGTAATTAAATACGATAGCATGTTATATAAACTGTGAATCACAGCCGTTTATATACTATTAAACTAGTTCAACGAGTTACTTAATAATATCGAATCTCTTTTGAACTCAATATCGGCTTTGTTGCGTAA
>NZ_JBFRVM010000162.1:0-533 GCF_041475145.1 Vibrio sp. 10N.222.49.A3 | reverse complement strand
CCCCTTATTGATGGCCATTATAGCGGTCTTTTTTATCCTTCCTTTCTTGCACGGCCTTTCTTATAAAAAACCGTGAATAGAGAAATCCCTTCCGAATGAGACTGCGTGCGCAAGATAACCCTGAATAACCTGTTGGGAGAAACCAGAAAAATGAGAGATAAAGCAGGGTAGGATAAGGTTCAGACGTGCTGATCCCTCCGCTTTCGCGGAGACAAAAATATCCCTTTAATTAGGGGCTAAGTCGGGTTGATACTCACTAAAGAAGGCTGAGGTTGTTTGAGCGTACATGTTTAATGTTGACGCATTGAAGATCTCTTGTATCCCTGACGCTATCTTACGGAAAGAGAGCCACTGAAAGCTCAGTCCTTTCTTGGTCTGGCGTTCCCGTGTTGCGAGGATCAATTCGCTGATGTTGGTGTAACGCACGACTTTTAAGTCATTAAAGAAGCGAGGTGTAAACTGTTTGTACGCGGGTGCACTGCGTATCGTCCCTTCGTCTTGGTCGACACACACCTTGATCCGCTCACTGTGAA
>NZ_JBFRVM010000161.1:0-289 GCF_041475145.1 Vibrio sp. 10N.222.49.A3 | reverse complement strand
CTGTCTTTTCGCAAAGTCCTTTAAAACCCCCGATGCCACCTTAAACATACCGTTATATGTCGCTCTAGGTTGATGTCTTGCTAAGACTCTTAGTTGATACGGCAAAGTGAAGGTCACCATGAAATAGTGAACAGGTAACCGCTTTTGCTGCTGACGTTGTAGCCAGTCAGAAGTGGTGCGTTGTTGGCATTGAGGGCAGTGTCGGTGACCACAAGAAAGCGGTAATCGGTCGTCGTGATGACAGTGACTGCAAAACCATTGTGACCGACCTTGTTGCTCTGTTTTACAA
>NZ_JBFRVM010000160.1:0-244 GCF_041475145.1 Vibrio sp. 10N.222.49.A3 | reverse complement strand
TGATCTGCTCCAGTCAGACTGGACACTTAGCTAAGCGACATTTCGCTTTTCAAAGTTCATTGGGCTTAGGTACCCAAGAGCACTGTGCCTTCTCGTTCGATTATAATCAACTTCTATGTACTCGAAGATCGTTTGGCGCATCTGCTCTCTCGTCATAATTGGCTCATATTGAATTGCTTCAACTTTCAGTGAATGGAAGAAGCTCTCAACACATGCGTTATCCCAACAGTTCCCTTTTCTACTC
>NZ_JBFRVM010000159.1:0-5828 GCF_041475145.1 Vibrio sp. 10N.222.49.A3 | reverse complement strand
AAGTGAACGGCATTACCCATCAAGGGCTCTTTTTAATTTTGGCGTCGGTGCTTACTCTGTGGTTAAGCCAACTCACCTGTTTGCGAGAAAGCTTCCAATTTCGCTGCGTAAGGTTGCAGGTCACCAATGTTGTTATTTACCCACTCGTCATTGAAGTAAGTGTCTAGGTAACGCTCACCGCTGTCACATAGCAAAGTCACAATAGAACCTGTTTCGCCACGTGCTTTCATTTCACTGGCTAACTGAAGCACACCGTACATGTTAGTACCGGTTGATGCGCCAACCTTACGGCCAAGAATGTCAGACAACCAATGTGTGGTTGCGATGCTTGCTGCGTCAGGAATTTTACGCATTTCGTCAACCACACCAGGAATGAAGCTTGGCTCTGCGCGTGGGCGACCAATGCCTTCAATCTTGCTGAATGTATTGCCTTTCACGTTCGCATTGCCTGTTTGGAAGTATTCGTGGAATACCGAGTTCTCAGGGTCGACAACACAAAGCTTAGTTTCATGCTGTTGGTAGCGAATGAAGCGGCCGATAGTTGCTGAAGTGCCGCCAGTACCTGGGCTCATTACTACCCACGCTGGAACAGGGTGATCTTCCATCTGCATTTGATTGAAAATGGAGTTCGCGATGTTGTTGTTACCACGCCAGTCGGTTGCGCGCTCAGCGTAGGTAAATTGGTCCATGTAATGGCCATTAAGTTCAGTCGCTAAACGGCGAGACTCATCGTAAATTTCATCTGAGCGGTCAACAAGATGCGCTTGGCCGCCGTAGAATTCAATCTGCTCAATCTTCTTCTTCGCTGTGCATTTCGGCATTACCGCAATAAACGGCAGGCCAAGTAGGCGAGCGAAGTACGCTTCAGATACTGCAGTACTGCCTGATGAAGATTCAATGATCGTTGTTTCTGGGCCAACCCAACCGTTACAGATAGCGTATAAGAACAGAGAACGCGCTAAGCGGTGCTTTAAAGAGCCTGTAGGGTGTGTGCTTTCATCTTTAAGGTAAACATCAATGCCTTCGATACTTGGTAGATCGAGCTTGATAAGGTGCGTATCCGCTGAGCGTTGGTAGTCCGCTTCAATTTTACGAATCGCGTTGTTAATCCATTGATGGTCAGTGCACATAAGCGTTCTCCTGATCGAGTGTAGGAATTCTTTGTAATTGGTATGCTTCCAATTTAGCTAGAATTTGAGAGAAAAACTTTGCCATATTTGCTTTGTTTTGCTTAAATTGTAGAAAATTATTCTCTTTAAATGCGATTTGGTGAAAGTGTGATAGATGCCGTAGATAAAAAAATATTAGGGTTACTGCAAGAAGACAGCACCCTGTCATTGAACGATATTTCTGAAGCGGTCAATCTCACTACAACGCCTTGTTGGAAAAGGCTTAAGCGCCTCGAAGAGAACGGTATTATTGAGAAAAGAGTCGCACTGCTGAACCCGGAAAAACTGGATCTTTCCTTTACCGCGTTCGTATTAGTGAAAACCAGTGATCATTCTCATGAATGGTATGGTCGTTTTGTGAATACTGTGTCGGAATTTCCAGAAGTGATGGAGTTCTATCGCATGGCTGGCGAATATGATTATATGATGAAGGTTCAGGTTAAAGATATGAAGTGCTTTGATGATTTCTATAAGCGCTTGGTGAATAGCATTGATGGTATCTCTAATGTGACCTCGACGTTTGCGATGGAGCCATTGAAGTACACGACGGCATTGCCTCTTTAAGCTACACCTAGCTAAAGTTAACTATCGTTTCAGTTTAACTATCTTCTCAGTTTAGATCTCGCCTCTGCGATAAAGAAAAGGAATATTCATGTTTGCAAAAGTATCTACTGCTATCCAATTGGTACTGGCCGTTGCCATTTTCTATTTGGGTTACACCATCTATTCGTTTACCAATAAAGTCGGTGAAATCGTTGATACTTATCCGCAGGTGATCGAAGATTTATCCGGTCTTACCAAAGGGCTAAAAGTAGAAGAGCTATTAGCGTTTGCTGAACATGTTAATGAGCTTGCTCCTCAGGTGTTAGATACCGTTGAAGACGTCAGAAAGACCGTCGAAAAAGTGAATCAAACCGTTTCATCGGTCGATAATAAAATCCCTGCGATATTAGATGAAGTTAAAAATGTCCGAACGGAAGTCGGGCAGGTAAGAACCGATGTCATCCCGCCCACATTGACTGAATTAAAACGATACCGTGTCGATGTGATGCCACCGATGCTCGCTGAAAGTAAATCTTACCGCCAGCAAACTATCCCCACTGTTGTTGCCGAATCTGAAATGCTACGAGCGGAAGTTCCGGGTATTTTGGCACAAGCGAATTTGCTGGCAGATAAAAGTAAAGAGTTAGCTCAAGGTGCCGCAGAAGGCGCAGTGAAAGGCGTGGTGTTATCGCCATTTAATCTACTGCGAGACGCTGGTGATGGAATTAAAACTCGAGTACAAGGTGAATTCGAACCCTTGCTAGAGGCTGAATAGAGATTACGGACTGTGACGTGACAGCTTGTCGTTAGCATCATTAAAAAGAGAGGCTAGGTATCAAACCTAGCCTCTCTTTTTGTTTTCTCGTACATATTTGGGGCTTGTGAAAAGCGTTTATTCGCTATTTAGTAAAACGCATCATACCTTCTTGAACGGCAGTCGCTACTAGCTCACCTTTCTGATTAAAGATCTCGCCGCGCACTAGGCCACGAGTGTTCGCTGCCGTTGGGCTTTCAATCGCATAAAGCAGCCATTCATCCATCTTGAATGGGCGGTGGAACCAGATTGAGTGGTCAATCGTTGCCACTTGGAAGTTGGGTGTCATGATCGAAACTTCGTGAGGGTGAAGCGCCGTCACCAAGAACCCCCAATCCGATGCGTAAGCAAGCAGGTATTGGTGAATCAATTGGTTGTCTGGCATCGCGCCATTTGCTCTCACCCAAAGGTATTGTTTTGGGTCGGCTTTCTTAGGGTTAAGCGGGTTCACTATTGTTACCGGGCGCATCTCAATTGGCTTTTCGCCACAGAAAGTCTTACGCAGTTTCTCAGGCAAAAATTCAGCAATGTGGCTTGCTAACTCAGTTTCTGATGCAAAGTTCTCTGGCCCTGGGATGTTTGGCATTTCATTCTGGTGTTCAAAGCCGGGTGCATCACCATGATAAGAAGCCGTAAGATAGAAAATAGGGCGGCCATTTTGAATCGCTTTCACGCGGCGTGTACTAAAGCTGCGTCCATCTCTTAGGTTCTCAACATCGTAAATAATGGGTTTTTCAGGGTCGCCGGGAAATAGAAAGTAACTGTGGAACGAGTGAACACTGCGGTCGTCTTGAACCGTATAACGAGCAGCAGAAAGCGCTTGCCCTAATACTTGACCGCCGTATACCTGTGGCAGACCTAGGTTCTCACTTTGCCCGCGGAACAGGCCTTCCTCTAGTTTCTCTAGCTGAAGTAAATTGAGTAATTCATTTAAAGGTTGACTCATCGCCAGCATGCCTCTTGGTAAAATAGGTGTCAGATTATGGTGTTAATCATTCAGCTTAGTCAGATATCTGTCAATAAATCATAGGGTTTCGAGACAGAATATGAAAGCTCTCTTATAATTGGTGAGTAGATTTGCCGAGTCCGGCAAACATGTTGAGAGAAATTGAATATGAAAAAGGCTCTAATTCTTATTACGTCTTTAGTATCGTTTGGCCTACTTGTGGGTTGCCAAGCAACATCAGAAACCAGTGCTTCTCAGGAAGTGGTTGCAGAGAACACTCAAGTGATTTCAGGAACAGTAAGCTATCGTGAAAGAATTGCATTGCCAGAGAATGCAGTAGTGACTGTTACGCTAGAAGACATCTCACTGGCTGACGCACCATCGACCGTTATCGCGACTCAAGAGTTCACCACTGACGGTAAGCAAGTACCGTTCGCATTCGAGCTGAGCTACGACAACAACAAGATTAAAGCTAACCACCGTTACAACATGCGCGCAACGATTCACGTTGACGGCAAACTGCGTTTCACAACAGACACGATTAAGTCAGTGATTACTGACGTAGAAAACACGCAGCAAGCAGACCTACGTTTGGTTGGTGTTCGTTAAGTCGAAATCGATGCCACTGTTAAGGCATCTTGATTAGTTTGACTTAGCTAGTTGATTCGTTGACTCGCTAATTAGGTGATTAATGGCAGCTCTAGGGCTGCCATTTGTATATTCTGAGTTTAACTTTTCCCGCGTCACTCACTTCAATCCCTTCTTCTTGCAAATGCTTTTTCTGGCGATCAAACGAATCCCCTTTCAAAGAGATCTCACCTTTACTATTGATCACCCGATACCAAGGCAGTTTACTTCCTTCTGGTAGGTTACCCAGCGCTTTACCCACATGGCGCGCATAACCCGGAAATCCTGAAAAACGTGCGATGTCTCCATAAGTTGTTACTTTCCCATATGGAATTTGGTGAATCACAGCAAAGATTTGAGGCAAAAATTGGTCCATACTAAATGTTCCTAGTTCATAAATACCAATCACAGTAAGTAAGTGTTCAAAAATAGCGCAGGGAAAAAGCTTGAGAACAAGACTGCTCTTTTTGATAAGAAGTTTCGATAAATAGTTATTCTACAATCAAAAAATCTAACGAGGTTATCGAGGCTTTTAACAAGCTAGGGTGACCAGTTAATTACTACGATTGGTATGGTACCACGGATCGGTAGAAGGAGAGGGCTATGGTATTTTCAACGTTTCAGTTCTTGATCACCACATTATTAGCGGTTGTTTGCGCGAGAGCAATCAGTTTAAGTGAGGGAGATATCCCAGTACTTGCAATGGTCATTCCTGCATTATGGATTCTACCGCAGGGTGGTATCGCAGGTTTAGCTTTGCTTGCTGCCATGACCACTTACGGTCTAACCCTTCCTTTGCAACCCATCACGCTCTCTGTCAGTGTATGGGTGTTATTCCCACTATTGATGGTGGTCTTTTCAAAACGCAGCAGTTTGTCGGTCGTGATTATTTCTGGCTTGATCGTCGCAACGCTACAAGTCGGGATCATGGTGACGCAATCCGCAGGAAAGCTTGATGGCGTTCCGTGGGTTACCACACTGCAAACCTTGTCGATCATCGTGATTTGGTGGGCAGCCAATCATCTTAAACCAGCCAGTCGACACAGCTGGTGGTCATTAGGCTTAATACTTCCATTATGGATGGCCGATTTACCTTATGCCGCTTTGGTTGCTTTGTGTGTCACGGGTATCATGGCATCGATGGAAACACTCACTCGCTTGAAAACCTTCCGTTGGAATAAGCTGTTGTGTTGGACATTGCCGACTGTAGGCTTTGCGGCTTTGGTGATAACCCCAAGTATCGAAGTGCCTAGTCCCGTTTTTGTGGTGTGGTTATGTTTGTTGGGCACCGCTTGGATGACAGACTACATCCTTCGCACCGAAGATAATGAAGACATCGATATTTAGCTCTTCTGTAACCAAACCTTCCAAATGCAGGTAAATGGCGAATTTACCTGCGATTTGCGAATGGGTTGAATAAAGGATAAGCACTTAGAACGTAATTGTTCAAAAATAGGGTGGAAGGGCTTGCAATGGTTGCTGCGATGCTTAATAATCCAATCACTCTTTGAGGCGAGCCTCTTAGAAAAAGAATCTATGGAGGCTCTGGTCCTCCCGCAACACTAACTTGTGAACTCGGTCAGGCCTGGAAGGGAGCAGCCGCAGCAGGCGACGTGTGTGCCGGGATGTGGCTGGGGCTTCCACCCATTATGAAGCCTGCAATATATGTTCCTGCAAGCATCACCATTAAAAAAGCCGCTCTTAATGAGCTAATGCCGTTCGGATAAGT
>NZ_JBFRVM010000158.1:0-1980 GCF_041475145.1 Vibrio sp. 10N.222.49.A3 | reverse complement strand
ATCTAAGCGGAGAAGAGCCACTTTTTGTATCCCAAAAAGCAGAATGCCACCGTTGCTACAGGTGGCGATTTTGATAGGAACTGGACAGTTCCATGCGTTGCGCAACAGGCTTCTTTAAATCGTAAACTGCATATTAATTAAGCAAGCACGTCATAATTAATGATTACGTTTGTCTGGTTGGGCTATGAACATAATGTAGCTGAGTCACACCAATACTCAGAGTAGCTAGCATCTTCCCAGCATTCGATTCTAACTGTCCCGAATTCTTTGCCTGTATGTAGCTCTTCTGAAATTACAAAATGTTCAGATAGTAGTATCTGGCTAATTGCCTCACTAAGATCTTCAAAACCAGACAGTGTTACGGTTATATGCCCAGATAAGGTCTTAATCTCTATATAGACCTCTAAGATCCCCTGATCTTGAGACCTGCTCACATTCAAGTTACTCACAAACTCAGGCCTTGCGCACTCAACAATAGTTTTAAATTCGCTCATTGCTCGTTTGTTTCACCATATTTATGCCTGTAGCTCTGAACCCAAGCTCGGTATATAGCTTATATGCCCGCTTATTGTCAGAAGCAACGAGTAATTCTAATTGCTTTACACCTTGAAGCGTCGGTGTTTGTTCAAGCAATCCAAAAACATGTTTTCCATATCCTTTCCCACGATAAATAGGAAATATTTGAATATCATAGATAAACGCTGAGGTGTCTCCCGACTTGTACCCATACCAGAGATAACCTACAACCTCTGTTTTTCTTGCACGTATTGCCTCAATGCACAAAAGATAGTTTTCTCTTGTCTCTAAACCAAATGGTAGACAATCATCCAACTCATTGTTTGCTAGCTTGATGCCTTCATCAACCGTTACCTGATGTGCTTCAGATAACTCTCCACCTCTGAATTCGTTAGAGTACTCTCGATACCCTGTAAACTCTTCAGGTGTCATTTTTCTTATTGAAATCAAAGAATCACCTTGTTTAATCTTAATTCCGATACATCGTTAATTTTGATAGGCAGAAAGGAACTCATGTACTTGTTCTCTTTGCGTAAACCGAAACTTCTCACCTGAAAACGATTCAAAAATTTGATGGTGGAAGCACCATGAACTTTTAGACTCCCGTGTTGAATATTCAGCAGCCCATGTGAGCAATTCTTGGAAGTTCTTCTCAGCTAATCTGCTATCCAACTGTTTTGAGCTTTCAGAGCCTCGTGATAACAGAGAGCTTTTGCAGATAGACCAATCCATATCCAAAAATATTAAGGTATCAGCCGAACCAACAAGCTTCTCAGCCAAAGTCCCAAATACACCCTCGATTACCCACTTAGGTTGTATATTAAGCTTATGCATTTCCTCATCGACTGCTTTCTGAGGACGTTTTTGGTTGTAACCTCCAGACTCCCAAACTATCGAGTCAAGGCTGATCTCTTTCACCCTTAATCGTTTCGCTAACCTTGAAGATAGCCATGTTTTTCCTGATCCAGAGTTACCAATAATAAGAACCTTTTCCATTTGCTCTTTACCACGCTTAACGTTGATAATTGATTGTTTTATATAGCATTTATTATATGGTGACATTCTATGGCTATCGCATCTTGGTGGCAAGCTTTACATAGGTAGGGAATTTGATACTGATTTCTTAACCAATTAATGAATACTCATGCACCAATGCCAAATATGATTTACCAAGAAAAATGAAAGGAAATGGGAGTTTTTGAGCACCGCTTTTTAGCTGCCAGCCATAAGGAAAAGTACTGCGATTTCAGTGCCACGATCCGCCACTGAGTAATTGCGTTAAGAAGAAAAGGGGCAAAAGCAATTCAGGCAACTGGTAAGGATTTTGTGATCACCAAGCGATTCTGTCGTATCGTAACTACCAAGCGACTTTGTCATTCGCTTAATTACCGAGGGAAATTGACGGTCTCTATTTTTACGTAATCCTTTGACTAGTGCTACGAATTAGTCAGGGGTGTATAGGAT
>NZ_JBFRVM010000157.1:0-764 GCF_041475145.1 Vibrio sp. 10N.222.49.A3 | reverse complement strand
ATCTCAACCACCAAGGACAACTTTGTGGCCATCCAAGGGTTAGCCGGTACAGGTAAGTCCACCCTGCTTGAATCCAACATTGAATTTATCCAGTTAGTGAAAGAAGCCAGCCAGCAACCAGAACAAAGCGTCATCGGTCTTGCGCCCACGCACGCCGCGGTTGCAGAGCTCGAAAGCAAAGGCGTGAAAGCGCAAACGCTAGACAGTTTGCTTTCTGACATCCGACAAGGCAATCGAGAAGCCAGTGACTATCAACACACCTTGTTCTTTCTCGATGAAAGCTCCATGGTCAGCAACAAGCAAGCCGATGAGTTCACAAAGCTGGTCAATGACAGTCAGTCCAAAACAGTCAAATTGGGCGATAAAGAGCAGTTGTTATCGCTCAGTGCCGGTAAACCCTTTGAGCTGGCCATAAGTCAAGGGCGCATCGATACCGCTTACATGACCGATATGGTACGCCCACAAAATGACACTTTGCACAATGCACAGCAAAACACCATTGATAAACAGCCGCTCAGCGCCCTAGATAAACTCCAGCAGCAAGCCCCTGATACCCAAGGCAACAGCCAACATGTCATTTCTACGCTGAATGAAAACGACAAAGACCGACGCAGAGCGCAGCTCACCGCCACAGAGAAGCTGCCTTATGTGGTCGCCAAAGACTATTTAGAGCGCACCCCAGAAACCAGAGAAAACACGCTTATCATCGCTTACACCAACCAGGAGCGTGACACCATCACCGAATACATCCGTGTCGGTTTGAT
>NZ_JBFRVM010000156.1:0-8580 GCF_041475145.1 Vibrio sp. 10N.222.49.A3 | reverse complement strand
CTGTGTTACTGGTGACTCCATCTTTAGTGGCTGTGATCTTTATAAATCCTAACGCTTTGCCAATTAATTGTCCCGGTTCTACAAAATATCCAATGTTCTTGTTATTAGAGCGCCAAATGCTTAAATCAGTTAGCACCTTTGAAGAGTGATCAGAATAATAACCTACTGCGACGAAAGCTTTTTTGTTCCCCTTCCTCATCGTTAATTTACTTGTTCCCCGAATTCCTGATGAGGAGACGCTAATATCGATCCGTTCTAATGTTATTGCTGGTTTTACATCAACCTCTTCTGACAATTCTAAATTACAACCTACCAAGAAGAGTATAATTAATATATAAAGGGAGATAATTTTATTCATGGCTATAGCTAGTATGGTTATAAATTAAAAATGATTCTTATAAATTCGATTAATAGCAGAGGAAATGACAATCATTTAAGATAATTAATCAATTATTTAACATAAAGCAATGATTTTATATTTTTAATTAATTATCTTTATTTATAAATATAATCATGAATAAACCCTGTATTTCGCTTTCAAATAGTACTAACTTTAGCGTTTAAAATTGGCAGATAATTAATTAAAAATAAATAATAAAAATCCCCCCCCCATACAGTATTGATAGTGTTAACGTATTTTAACTAAAGAGAAAGAACTAAGCTGAGCTCAGCTGCAAGGAGATTATCAACAATGGTTTATCAATGGGCAGTATTTCGTCATCAGCATCCTATTTTCGGGGGAGGATGTGAACTATTTGTTGTCCTGCTCGCTTTTTTATCAATAGCCTTACCTCTAATATGTGAAGAAAGCTTATTAATACTAGGAATATCTTTAGGACTTGCCATCATCTGCTTTACTCTATTTTTACTTTTTGCCCAAAGTGACAAGATCCGAAGGTCTATGCCTAGCTAGAAAAATGCTATTAAGTCCTTAAAAAACTAGGAGCTCTTCCCTCGTTTGCTTGGGTTTTCAGCATATCTATCTAAGTGACTACTCACCGCCTATTGGGCGATGCTTCTTATTTCGTTAGCCATTGCTCGATAGTATCAAGACTTACGCAGCTTCCATAAGCAGAGACGATTATCCAACCGCCTTTAATTCTAGAAGGCCTTTATCACGGATATTAAGGGCGGCGTTTAAGTCACGATTTATGTCTGTAGTGCCGCCTGATGGACAATCCCACTTGCAAACCGATAAGGGCATTTCTTCCACTTTATGACCGCAACAACAGCACGTTTAGAGCTTGCGTCCCACTGATTTAGTTTAACTAGATATTTGCCTTGCTCTTTTAGTTTGTACTCCAACTTAAAGACAAAACTATGCCATGAGGCGTCCGCTATGTGTTTCGCCAGTTTGCGGCTTTTCATCATGTTTGTTGATTTCAATGTCTCAATTATCACCGCTTGGTTTTCGTCAACGAGAGTTCGAGAAAGCTTATGTTGAAAATCAGCACGAGCGTTAGCCACTTTTTCGTGGCATTTGGCAACGAGCAATCTAGTTTTTGCTCGATTGGCACTGCCTTTTGCTTTTCTAGATAGCTGACGCTGCTTTCGTCTGAGATTCTTCTCAGCACGTTTTACAAATCTTGGGTTAGCTGTCTTTCTACCGTTCGATTCAATAGCAAAATGAAATAGACCTAGATCAATACCAGTTACCTTGCTTAACGTAATGCTCTTAACCTTGCCTACAATCTCACGGTGATTATTCGCCTCTACAGGCTTTATTTTCGGGAGTTTGATGCACCATCAAAGACTTTTACACCAACACAGTGATAGCTCGATTGCTTACCGTGTCTACGTTTGAATGTGGGTACTTGGCTTTCAACTTCGGATTAAAGAAGTTATCAAAGGCTTGGTGACGATTGAGTACAGATTGCTGCAAGACGGTTGAATCATCTTGCTTCAACCAGTGGTATTTACGCGATTTCTTGGCAACTGCAAGTAGTGGCTTGATGTCCTTTTTAGGATTCAGTAAGTTTTGAAAAAATCACCACTCCAAGACAAAGTTGCTTGGTAGTTACAATACGCATAATCGCCTGGTGCTCACAAAGAGCAAAAGCGTTGCTCGTATAACAAACCCGAACCGATTGAATGCCGAAAACGACTGGAATATCGAAACAAAATTCAGACCTATTGATGGCCTTACCTTATGAGGGTTTGATGCCGTCGCGCATCAGCCGACCTTAATCGTTATACAGACAAGAGAGTAAACCTTTGGCCGACGCGCGATGCTCGGAGGTTGTTTCTGTCGTCTTTTCCGTTTTCTTCGCATAGGCGTCGTCTTCTCGCATTTGTTTAATGGTGGTAGCACAGTCACACACTCTGATACTCACCCCTCCCCCCGGTGCCTTTAGTATTAAGAAGTCGATTGAATTCACCCAAATCACGTGCCTGGATATGTCAGAGGAAACCGTAGAACGTATTTTCATGTGACCCTCTAAACGCCAAAACGCACATCAAAACAAAACCCTGAGCACTTAAACGTCCCCTCCTCCGTTTGCACGAATCGCAACGCTGGAAACACAGACCCGTAAGTGGTGTACAGAATAATGTGATCCGCTCGCTCGTGAAGAAACCATTCACCAAAGCCAGCGCCATTTAATTCAATGAAAAAGTCACGGATTTCATGGAAAGCAAAACGACGCGACACCAATTGCGGAAACTGCTGCTTGATAGCTTCAACGAACCCTTGGCCTTTTAACGACGCGATATCAGCCTGTTGCTCTGGCGACTGACGACGACTGAACATTTTTAAACGCTGGATTTTGGAAACCCAATCAGACTTTCTTTTCGCCTCATCACGACACTTTTTGACTTGATAGCGCAACTTCAAGACCGCCAAAGATCTAGAGACATCATTTTTTGGTGAGCTTTCGTGCCCAGCGGCGAAACGCTGGTCGCTGAACTTTGATTTAGAGAGAGTTAGGCTTGAGTGTCGTTGTACCATGAGGAGTTTCCTTTCTGTTTGAGTATCACTTTTATGGAGCCGCTTGGCTGTCCGGCAAACGTTCTTGGTTCTCAAGGACAAGGGCGCGAAGCGTTCATATACCCTTGTCATTGGGGTTCAGAACGATCACGGTTAACAGCCTGTGAGCCCATCAAATGATGTGAGTCGAAAGGGAAATAGGCACATAAGACAATAAGCCTTTACTCGAACTTAATTAAAGTCAGTGAAAGGAGTGAGGAAGCGCAAGCGTTCTGGCCACGCCTTCGAAATAGGACGTTCTTCATCTCAAAGCCAGCCTCAGACAATTCTAGAGGGGTGATGAGGCTACCTTTTGCTCCGGTAAAGTGATTAGCTAAACAAACGAGGTCTTCCACGATCACCTTGCTTGGTCCGTTGCCATTGTTGGATCACTTTTTCATCAATCCAAAATGTCAGCCGACCCACGATTGCAGGGGTTGGGGTGTAGATTTAACCACACTGTATTTACATTAATATCAAATTTCTCTTTTACAGGGGTCCTGTCACCCCCAAAATACAGGCTAAAAATAACAATAATCTAAACTTTCTTATCTTGCTATCGCTTCAATTAATGCCAACCCACCACCTAATCGCAAAATTTTTGATTTAAAAGACTAGTAAAATCAAAGAAATGTCATTCTCAATACTCGATTGGACTCACTTGTAAGGAAAACATAATTGATAGTTAATTTATTAGTATTCGGTCTGCATTAAGAGTTAGGTGGAGCCTCGTTTAACTGATTTTAATCAAAGGTAGTAATATATGTACACAAGGACAAGAATACTGTTCTATTTGAGTTGTTTTTTTCTCTCCTTTAATGCTAGAGCGATCGATTTATCAAATAGTTACGTGACATTTTATGAGGGACCACAATTGAGTGATCAAGCATTTCTCTACCCTATACTTAGAGAGAAAGATACTCGGGAGCTCACCTATCTTGATGACCTCATTTTAGATTCTCTGAGAGGTGGGAAGTTGGGTTATCAATATTTTGATTCCGGTGGAACGAGCGCAACTTGTCAGGGGTCCAGAGGTGGTTTCATACCAATAGGCAAGAAAACCACCGTAAGAAATCTTAGAGTCCCGTCTTGCTACAACAGCTTAATCATGCGTACGCGCTTATGTCTTTATGACAAGGACAACAAGTATATTGGAGGAAATTGTACAGACTCTTACTATGGCCATACTTTTAATCCTTTAACAGAGAAGCCTAGTGACTATAGGTACAAGAAAAATGGGACGTTTGAGGGATGTGAGTTGAACCCGGTAAAAGTAAAGCTAAGTGACATCTATGAGGATTCGGCTTTAGCCCCTGAGGCAATACATACGTACTTTCCTATTGGAACTTGTCGCGCGGTGCATTTAGAAAGTCCTGACTATAAAAGTTTTACCTCGATTCTCTCTCAGATGCATCCTAAAATATATAAGCGCTTAGGACCTAAGTGCACAGTTCTAGAAACTGAACCAGTGTCTCTAGCCCATACTAATGGGACAGTTATTCATCCTAGTATCAAACCTACAAAAGTAGGTTGCTTATAATTTTTTGCTATGTGTAGTGGTCAACTGAAATTGGCCACGGTTTTAGAGGGTACCCAAGACAATCTCTCTGATTCATTAGGTGTGAGGCCACCATTATAGTGATGTGGCCTCAATTGGCTGTAATAGCCAATGATGTATTGGATAATTTATTGTTGAGCCTCAGAAAAGCTACGATAACCTACTGTTGGGATCCACTCCGTCTTTAAGCTTCTAAAGAAACGTTCCATTGGAGCAATCTCCCAGCAATTTCCTCGTCGAGATAAACTTTGTTTTATCTGAAAACGCCACAGTAACTGACGATATTTTCTACTCATCTAGTGACTGTCTTGCTCGCTGTGGAATGTAGCCCCTTTAGGCTTTCCTCTACTGATGTCTCGGTAATTGACAGCTAATCGAACCAAGCGTTTTCATTAGCTTTGTTGCTAGATAACGGCTCAGAGCTACGCCTTGATTTATCACCAGATCAGCAATAGTTCTCGCTCCCGAAGAGCCATTGCTTACCGCTGCGGTCCTCACCTCGCTTGCGGTCACCCCCTCATAAATTCCGTTGTGGAAGGTCATTAATGGCGACGGCAACATACAGCGATAACACTTCATACGATGTAAGCGATTCCTTGACGTGGACGTCGAATGAGCTGAGCACGGCAACGATGACACCTACTGGCTGGTTGTCAGGGGTTGCGGTTGGCAGCACGACAGTCACGACAGCTGAAGATGGAGGCATCACCACTCACACAATCGACGTGAATGTGTTCACATGTAGAGTTACTGGATCTTCATGTCTTGAGAGCTTCGATACTGGGAGTAGGAAGATGTTTATCAACTCACCATCAAAAATATTCCTAAATA
The DNA here is from genome assembly GCF_041475145.1 of Vibrio sp. 10N.222.49.A3. Taxonomy (NCBI): domain Bacteria; kingdom Pseudomonadati; phylum Pseudomonadota; class Gammaproteobacteria; order Vibrionales; family Vibrionaceae; genus Vibrio; species Vibrio sp. 10N.222.49.A3. The sequence continues at coordinate 3,226 of NZ_JBFRVM010000156.1, read as the reverse complement.
GCCTCGGCGGAGAAAATATTGGTTTTACAAAAAAAAGGAGTTAAAAGGGTTATTTAATACATACGGTAATATGTTTATCGTGCGAGTCTAGGCGCTCAGGATAAATTACTGGTCAGGGACGAATCGAGGTCCTGGTTTGAGTGTAAGACTCAAAAATGGCAGCGAAGGAACCAGTATGCCAGCGCCCCCTGCGTCTCAGACCCTTCACGGTTGAACCCTCGCGCTTGTGATTCTAGCCCTAAACCACCGACTAAAGTAGGGGGTTCTTTGTATAGTTTTGATGTCTTCCCAACCTCGCCCCTTTTTTCATCCCAGTCTTCATAGCAACTAGAATCAATAGCTCTAGGGTGACCACGTTCCAAGAAAGCGGCGCAATCTCGCGTCATAAGCACCGCCTCCAGCTCCCCGTATTTGTTTGAGTAAGATCGGGAGCACTTATCTCTACGCACGTTTTTGTCTTGCATGAGACCTCGACTTGCTTTGCTCTGAGGCTGATACAAGTATAATCCGGACAAATGAGCCAACCTAAATGTTCAGGCGTCCTAAGTGAGACTTTCGGAGTTTTTCCTGGCGTTTTGCTTTTAGTTGGCGAACCCACGTAGACTTACCCACATCCATGAATTGGGCTGCTTCAATGACCGATTCAAAAAATTAAATTTTTATTTAATTACCTATAATTAAATAATTAAACCATAGAAAAAACTTTAACATTCCATTCAATTTATTTGGGAAGATAACTCCTTTAAAACCTAAAACATTGGTTTCGCTCTCCAGTTAAATAGAGGGGGAATTTAACTATGAAATTATTAATTACTCTTCATAAGGTTGGAAAATTTGGGGGGTAACCCTAGGCCGTGGGATTAAAAGCTAGATCCCAGATTCGCTTGATAGAGTGCACCTCTCTTGCAAAGGGCTCGTTATAGTGAGCCTTACCAGCGCAGCACGTTCGCGAAGTGAGCTTAAACGACCAACATGATAAAAGCGGCAAGAACTGCCTTATGGTTATTAATTTTTTGGAGTTTACGATGCGGTTAATGATTTCAGCTGTGGTGGTGGTTTACATAGGCTATTTCTTTCCAAGTTATGTCCTGCTTGATTACTACCTGAGCATTACCCGAGAGTGGGCATTAAATCCGACTTTGGATCGAGCACTCTACTCTGCTTTCGCCTACTATTTTCTACCTGTTATCGCTTTTTTCGTGCTATTTGTTAGTGCTCGGCGAGATAAGCATTGGAAGCAGTACTTAACCTCTTGGCCCAGAAACGTATGTACATGGGGTGAAGGCGCGTTGATATTGATTGGGGTGATTTCATTAAATTCCGTATCAAATTATCTTCAATATATTATTTTTGATTGGTTTTCCCCGGGATCTTGGCAGGCCCAATCCTACAATTTTACCCCTTTATTTTCGGCCTCTGATGGCGTAATTGATTGGTCGAGTGTGTTGCGAAGCGCTCTAGACGGTGTGCTCATTTCTCCCGTGATAGAGGAGCTCCTGTTTCGTTATTTGTTGTTTGTTATTTTCAGGTCCATTTTTGGGGTTACTAACGCCGCATTACTCTCAAGCTTAATATTTGCTTCAATACACCAGTGGGCGCTGGACGCATTTATGTCTGGGGCGTTTCTATGTTGGGTCTTTGAGCGATATCGCCGCCTAGGAGTAGTCATTGTCATTCATGCTTGCCATAACCTGTTTATTTTACTTTATGATCTTGTCTATTATTTAAGCACTCAGCTTCACTTTAACCCTTGGGAGGCGGTTGATATTAGTATTATTGCGTTGCAAGTGGGGTATCTAGTGATTTTTTCACTATTTATTGATTATCAGCGTAGAGGGTTTAAGGAGAGGTAAGGTTTATACGGGCCGGTCTACTTTACGCCTTTATTTTAAATTCACTTGGTTGAGTTTTAGCGTGCTTTGGTTGTCAGCCACTTTTCTCCTCCATCATAAAAGTGAAATGAACGCTACGCGATTTTCACAATGAAAACAGTGCTGCCAAGAGGGAGTAAGGAAAGGATATTTAAAAGTTAGTGAGTGGTCTAAGCAAGCAATTGTCTTGCCTAGCTTCTCCGTTCCCTTCAAATCTCATTTTTAATTATAGTTAAATAATAAGTGTTTTTTTACCCAATCCTATAGCTTTGTTGATTCATCAAAAACCTATGGTTAAATAATATGCGAAAAATAATTGAAACTCAGTCAGCCCCTAAAGCTATTGGCCCATACTCTCAAGGGGTGATTTCTGGAGGGCTAATTTTCACTTCCGGACAGCTACCGCTTCACTCACAATCAGGCTTGATGGTTAAATCCTGCCTTGAAAAACAAACGACTCAATGCCTAGAGAACATGAGAGCCATTTTGCTACATGCGAATACTGATGTGTCAGACGTAGTGAAAACAACCGTTTATCTTACCGATATGGTGAGCTTTTCAATTGTGAATGAAATTTATAATGATTTTTTCATTAAACATGGTGCCAATTATTTTCCCGCAAGAACCTGTATCGAAGTGTCAAAACTCCCTCTCAATGCCATGATTGAGATAGAGGCCGTTGCTGTCGCACCTTAGCCGTTAACGTTTCGTGATTTTTTAGCTCCAGGGTGCCTATGTCGTAATTGTCATCAACAGCGCGAAAAATCCGAATGAGAGCATATTTGGTACGCTTAACTACTGAGCAAATTGATTCCTTAAAATCAAACTTAGATAGTACCTTCTATTGGTTTCAAGAAGGTACTGTGCTCAACTTCCTTGCGATAGCAAAATTAAAGAGCATGTTGTAGAACTACTAAAACATCGAAAATAAGACACCTAACAAGGCCATCTATACCTCAGGAGGAAAAATGGAAAAGGTCATCCGAGAACTGGCTAAAGAAGTAGGTCGAGTTATTCAAAAACCAGAAATGAAAACTGACTTTGTAATCAAAGGTCTCGGCATACGAAGAGGTGAAGAGGCGTTAATCTATCGTATTCCCTCTCATTCTAAAAAAGCGTCTTTCTATGAAAAAGGAGTGACTCTCTCTGAATTCCAGTTCGCTTACGTACATTTAAAAGAATCGGGTTATTTTACGAGAGCTTGGTTTAATAAAAACCTCTCTGCTTGTGCAAAAGAAGGGGCGTGCAATTTTACAACAATAGGCGGGGTTTTTAGCATTTTAGGTGTGGCAGAATACACCTCAAAGGCGACCTATCAATTAAAGGCATAACAAACTGTTTGATCTGCTCCAGTC
>NZ_JBFRVM010000155.1:0-5329 GCF_041475145.1 Vibrio sp. 10N.222.49.A3 | reverse complement strand
AACAAGCTTACTGGGTTAGGTATGCCTGAAACTTGTCGTATTGACTAAGAAATACGCGAAACGGGTTGGCTCTATCTCTAAATTTAATTACGCAACAAAGCCGGTCGATAATTAAAAATGGACTGCTTGACAATCCTGAAAGCTTATCTGTTTGGGAACAGCTTCACTCGAAATCAGCCTAATTTCATATAAAAATCAGTACGCTTGTGCTTCTTCATAACTTTGCGACAAACCTTCATGAACGACAGATAACACTCTCAAATAGAAAGTATTTAAAAATGGAGAAGAATGCTCAGTCATTGTTCATTCCTTAAGCAAAGTTTTAAAAGTAAATTTTCGGATTAATTCTTCTGCGGTGAGTGGTCTTGAGTAGTAGTAGCCCTGTACCATGTCGCACCCGACCTCTTCAAGATAACGCCTTTGCTCCTCAGTTTCGACGCCCTCAGCCACAACGGATAACCCCAGATTCTGAGCTAAGTCCACCACAGATTTCACTATCATTTTGTCGTGTATGCTGGTCGCCAAACTCTCAATGAACGATTTATCAATTTTCAAAACCTTTGCGTTAATTCTTTTGAGGTACGATAAAGACGAAAAGCCAGTACCAAAATCGTCGATAGCGATACTGAATCCTACATGTTCTAACTTTTGCAACACGCGCATTGTTTTTTCTGGGTTACTCATCAATACCGACTCTGTCACTTCTAATTCAAATATGGAAGGAGAGAGTCCCTCTTCTGAAATCATACTTATAATGCTCTCAAAGAACTCAGGTTGCTCTAATTGTTGAACGGAGATATTCACAGCCATTCTACCTGGCAACACTCTATCCTCTGATTGCCACTGACGAAATTGCTTACTAGCGGCTTTGATGACCCACTTACCGAGAGGACACATTATCCTATACTTCTCGGCAAGAGGAATAAACTCCCCAGGGTTAATGATACCAAGCTCAGGCTCGTCCCAGCGAAGCAGAACTTCAACCCCTGCAACTTCCGTACTGGCTGTATAAAATTTTGGCTGATAGACTAGATGAAACTGATCTTTATCGTGTATAGCCTGATTTAACCTGCGCGATAACTCCAATTCACGATGATAGTGTGTGCCAATCTGTTCCGTGTAGAAGACAAAGCCCCGATCAGTCGACTTAGCTTCGTACATAGCTAAGTCTGCATGTGAGAGCACATCATGCAATGTTTCACCGTCCAAAGGCCATGTGGCTGCTCCGATACTAACACCCAGAAAAGCTTTTTGTCCTATATTTATCGGGATAGGTCGACTCAGTGCCGCTACCAATTGGGCAGCTAAATGCGCAGTGCTTTCTTGTGTCGCTTTTCGATGAATCACAACAAACTCATCCCCTCCAACTCTAGCTGCTAAATCACCAGACGGAAGTGCGTTTTCAATCCGTCTAGCTACCTCTTTTAGCGCCATATCACCAGCAAGGTGGCCTCTGCTATCATTAAGCTCTTTAAATCGGTTTAAGTCGGCAAACAATATCGTAAAGCAGTTATCTTTAGCTAGTTGAAAGTCCATTATCCTCTTGGCTTCTTCGATAAAGTAGGCCCGATTAGGCAGTTCCGTTAGACTATCAAAATGAGTCAATTTCCGTACGCTGTCTTCCATAGCCCTTTGAACTGTAATGTCTTTTTTTTCTGCAAGATAACAAATAACTTCTCCTATATCGCACATTATCGGAGAAATAACAGCTTCTTCAATATACTCGGGGCCATCTTTATATTTATTGAAAAATACACCCTTCCAAGAACTTCCCGACTGTAATGTGCGATACATATCGCGGTAGCTGTCGACTGGGGTATTGTTTGATTTCAATATTCTTGGGTTCTTGCCAAGAACTTCACATAGGGCATAGCCACTCAGTTCTTCAAATTTTTTATTGGCGTAGATAATGTCCCTGTCAACGTTTGTAATAACAACGGCGTTTGCACTTTGGTTTACGATAGAGAAAAAAAATGACAGTTTTTCTTGTTGAGTCATCACCGAGACACAGTTATTTGGAGTTAGTAGTGACTTGGTACAGTCTTTCTTGAATACATCTAAAAGACTGTAATCTACTGATAGTTTTATGTTTTTATTGATTTTAATCTTTACATCTCCAATATAGTAGAGTGAATAACACACTTTTTTGCTCTTTGAGGTCAGTCAAAAACACTTAATCAACCTAGACCTTTGACTCAGCAACAACAGACTTAAGTCTTTAGCACAGCTTGGTTATTAGTCTAAGTATTTAAGTAAACTTAGTTAATCGATCGTAGGTTGATGACTTTGTCTTTTGGTTTTGAAAAAAAACCTTCTGTTAGTAATATTAACGAGCAAATAGATTGGTCTATATCCGGGGGAGAGGTGTCGATATAGACCAAGGTGCGTCGGATTATTCCAGCTTAAAGTATGTCAATAGTTGTTTAAGCTCTTCGGCAGCACTTGCCATCTCTTGAGTTTGAGATGCCATATGTACACTAGCTTGATTAATTTCTCTTGCTGATAAATTAATCACACTAACATTTTCACTCATTTCATTTGAAACGATGCCTTGCTGTTCAGCGGAAGCGGCAATTTGAGCGACCATATCATTAGCTTCGTTGAGGCTTCCTACCATAGATACTAGTGTGTCTTTTGTATGTTGAGCTGTTTCTACACAGGTGCTAATACTTGCATTATTACTTTCCATGACAGTAAGCACTTCAGAAGTACTAGAGAGTAACTCGTTAATCGTTGATTGAACTTGACTGGTAGAATCTTGAGTTCGGCTTGCAAGATTGCGAACCTCATCGGCAACCACAGCAAAACCACGACCTTGTTCTCCTGCTCGCGCCGCTTCAATCGCGGCATTCAGTGCAAGTAAATTTGTTTGTTCAGACACTTCTTGGATAACTTGCACAACTTGGCCTATATTATCTACACCGCGTTTCAAGGTCGCCATTAACTGTGTTGTTTCATCGATAGAGAAGGAGATTGCCGAAACATCTTCAAGTGTTGTGACCATACTTTGGCTGCTGGCTTGTGCTTGATGCGAGGATTCACTGGTTTTTTCTGAGCTATATTCGGCGTTGATAGCTACATTCTTAATAGTTGCTGACATTTCACTCATTGCCGTTGACATCTGCTCAAGTTGTGAGTTCTGAGATGCTAAACTTTGAGCGGTTTCTTCACTTGAAGAGGCTATGCTTTCCGATAAAAGACTTGCCTTATCGGCTGTACTTTGCGCAGCAATTAAGGTACCTCTAATGGTAGTCTGCATTTGACAAAGGCCTCGGTTTAGCTCTCCAATCTCATCTTCTCGGTTCTGTTGGAAGTTTGTTGTTAAATTGCCACTCGCGATGATCTTGAGGTTTTCAACTAATTGTTCGATTGGTTTTACAATACTATCGCTGATAAAGAAGCTAATAGAAAACAAGATCCCCATAATAATTACTAATAAAACGCTTTGCTGTATGATATTTTTGTGAAAATCTTCTTGGATGTCAGAAATGAATAATCCCGATCCTACAATCCAATCCCATTCTGGAATGTAATACACATATGAAACCTTATCTTTATCTTTTCCTTGCTGATCTCGCCATGTGTAACTCAAAAAACCTGAAGAATTGTTTTTGGCAATACGAGACATTTCGCGCCAATGATAATTACCTTTACTATCTCGAACGTTAGTCATATCTTGGCCAATAGAAGTCAGCCTTTTCGGGTGGATAATTAGTTTGTTTTTTGTATTGGTTACCCAAAAATAGTGGTCATCATCGTATCTGAGGTCTGATAATATTTTTTTTGCTGCTGTTTGAGCGTCTTCTATATTTAGAGACTCATTGGTTCTGAAGTGTTGGACTAAGGATACCGCAGTCTCTACTTGCGCTTGCAGTTTATCATGCCTTTCTTCAAGTCTCTGCTCTTGTTGAATGTAGAGTTCGAATCCTCCCAACAATAACATAAGCATAGCCGCTAGACCGATTGTCATTTGAATTTTGTTTTTTATAGATACATTATTTAACATGTTTAATTATCAAGTATTATTAATATTATCAATAATACTTAATGCCCACTTATAAATAAAGGTTAATTTTGTTAAGTGCGCCGAAGTATTGTCATCTGAGGTGGCTTTGTTGCGTAATTAAATTTGGAGATAGAGGCACCCCGTTTCGCATGCTTTTTAGTCAATACGACGGCGTTGTTGATCAAATCGGTTTAAAGACCAACGACGCCATATTTGACTCACCGTTAGCTTCGAACAGGCATACCTAGTCCTATGACTTTGTTTATAGCTTTGACATTCGCCATGATTTCTCCCACTTGAGCGTTATAACATCTCAAGCTCAATTTACCGCTGGTTAGTCCTTTATATCGAGACATTGCGGTCTCAGATATTGAGCGATAGTGATAACCCGACTCAGATTTCCACTCCGCTATTGTTCCGTTTTTCAAAGCCTTTACTGCTTCATTTCTGGGATGCCCTTCTTCCCAAAGCGCCGCATTCTTTCGAGGCGGTATCAACGGAGTACTGCCCTTATTTTGCAGGGTCTCATAGCAACTTTTTGTGTCATACGCTCCATCAGCAGATACGGTATCTACCTTTCTACGTAAAGGGTTGAGTAATGTTGGCAGCACTTCGCTATCGCCAACACTTACAAGACTGACTTCTGCACTAATGGCCTCATGAGTTTCTACATCAACGGCTAAGTGCAGTTTGCGCCAAGTTCTGCGTTTTTCGGCGCCGTGCTTTTTCACCTTCCACTCACCTTCGCCAAAGACTTTGAGACCAGTCGAGTCAATAGCGATATGGCGAATAGCTCCTCTGGATTTGTTATGATATTTGACCTGAACTGTCTTCGAGCGTTTGCTGATACACGTGTAGTCAGGGGGCGTCAGTGGAACCTCCAGTAGCTCAAAGATAGAGTCGATAAAACCTTGAAGAGCCCGCAATGGTAGAGAGAATATCCCCTTAATCATCAATGCAGTTTCAATCGCTGTATCAGAGTACTGGAAGCCTCTACCACGCTTACCATGATGGGCTTTGCATCGCCATGCATCTACGGCTGAATCATCTATCCAGAACGTAACCGAGCCCCGTTTGCACAGAGCCTTATTGTACTCCGCCCAGTTAGTTATCTTCTTTTTTGCCTTACCCATGTCACCACCGCTCTAACCATCATAAAAGATCAGATCGCAAGACTCGAAAAAGGTTCAACTGATTTAGGCAACAACGCCTTCCAAGAGTGGAAAATTAAAAGCTTTAGTTCTTAAGAGCACACCGTTAAGTATCAACTAACTGATTCATACCTTTATATCACCTAGTCCGTAGTGATCTGCTCCAGTTAGA
>NZ_JBFRVM010000154.1:0-23909 GCF_041475145.1 Vibrio sp. 10N.222.49.A3 | reverse complement strand
TGTGAGAGTAGGACATCGCCAGGCTTTCTTTATGTTTTCAGTTTTAAAAAACTGAAAGCAAAACTAAAAGCAGCGTACAAGTAAGACTGATTTTAGTGACAATTTGCTGGAGGGATGGCTGAGTGGTCGAAAGCACCGGTCTTGAAAACCGGCAACCGTTAATAGCGGTTCTAGGGTTCAAATCCCTATCCCTCCACCACTCTTAAAGATTAAACCGCTGTTTTTACAGCGGTTTTTTCGTATCTAAAGCCTCGAAAATCATCTTGCACAGAAAGGTAGCACAGATGTACTTATTGAGACTTCCAAATAGCGTATACTACACACGCATCGCCACCCCACTTTCACTGCGTAGCAGCGGTTATCCCAAAGAGTTTAAATTCTCTCTTCTAACTCGTGAACGTAAAGTCGCTTACCTGAGAAATATCGAACAGGTTCAATTACTCCATGCTCTTTTCGACAGAGCCAAAGTCACTGCATTAAGTTTTGCCGATTTCAAAGCTGAGCTTACTCATAGTATTAATCAGTTGCGTCAAAGTTATCGTTCTCAACCAGAGACAACGACGAATGCACCAATACTGCGACCTGCCGTAGAAGCAAAGGCAACAGCGCCGAGACTAAGTGTTGGAAAAGAGGCGCTGGTTCAGTTCATTGAATCGAAGCAGCTTGAGAATGTGACCCGATTGACGATTAAACAGCTCCAGCAGCGTTGTAGTGATTTTCTAAACTATCTATTAAGCCAAGGGAAAGAAAAGCCAAGTAACAGCCTTGCCATGGCTTACAGAGATGAGCTGATACAGCGTAAGCTTAGCCATAAGAGCTTAAAAGACTATCTGGCCGCAAATCGGCAGTTCTTTAATTGGTGTGTGGCAAAAGAATTGATAGCAACTAATCCATTTATGGTGGTGAAGCTACCAAAAAATACAAATAGCTCAACTCAGCGTAGGCGTTGGAAAGCGATAGAGCTGAAGAAACTATTCTCTAGTCATGCCTATAGTGACCAAGGTGAGCAATTTGACTGGATAACCAAGTTACAGATGCATCAAGGCTGCCGCCCTTCAGAGGCTTGTCAACTTCGCATCAAGGACATCACGTTAGGTCATACCCCTTGTATCCACTTTTCCGATGATGCGGAAAACCAACACCTAAAAAATGCGGCTTCCAACAGAGTTGTGCCAATACACCAGAAGTTGCTTCAATCACGCTTTCTTGATTATGTAGAGCAACGAAAACAACAAGGTGCTATTCAGCTTTTTGACCTAGTTCCCCGTGGAGACGACTTGGATTGGTCAAAAGATTACCGTGACGTTTTTGGTGATGTTCTTGATGCCTGTCATTTCAAAGCGGGACAACGCCCAACAGCCTATTCATTCCGTCATACCGTTGTTGATGAACTGCAAAAGGCGGGCATCGAAGAGCATGTGGTCGCTCAGATAATTGGGCATAAACACAATACGATGACCTACGGACATTATGCGAAACGGCTATCCCCAGAAGAGTTGGTTGATGCTGTGAATAGCTTTCAGTTGAGCACATCTCAGTAAAATAAGCTTGGCAGTAAACCGACAAAAACCGTGTCACTAAAAAGTGAGACGGTATAGCAACCCGTTGCGCTCCCGTCACACTTTTGCTTCGCAAAAGATGAACGTGAGCTGTGGGCAAGAGGCGAACCTCTTAACTCCCGACCATGGCTAGCCATGAACACCAACATGAAACTAGCCAACCCGACAGACAGCCCTGACTCAGAAATGCCCCATTGTTCGGTAAATCCTTTACTTATTCGCATGCTGTCAATTATGTTGATATAAATTCAGTTGCACAAAAAAGATAAAGAATGATAATTTGCCGTCTAATCAGCTTTAGCTGTTTTCTGAAGCTTAACGGTTTATCGTGCTCATAAACGAATATATTGAAATATAAGGGGCGTTCATGGAAGGTGTTGTAGTAGAAAAAAGTAAGATCGGTAAGGTTACGTATCTGCTCTATTGTAAAAAAGAGTCGGTAAATAATCCTTTAGTCATCATCTGTCACGGTTGGAGCAATGATAAATATGAAGGCTCTAATCTAGCTTTAAATTTGGCTCTTCAGAGTTATTCGGTTATCTGCTTTGATGCAGATAAACACGGCGAAAGAGATGATGGTAATGCTCGAAACGTTAGTAGTCATTCGAGATTTATCAAAAGAATGTCGGGGGTGATCAAGCAGAATTCAGATGACATAAATACACTCATTGAGCATTATCAGAAAGACGTTAGGATTGATCCATCGAGGATTGCGGTTGTGGGTATCTCTATGGGGGCAATGTCCACATTTTATTCTTTGACCAAAAATAAACGGATTAAAGTTGCGGTATCAATTCTCGGCTCTCCTGATTTTGTCGGCTTGGAGAAGTTCGCCTTAGAAGCCGATTCAGTTAATAAGACTCTTAGTGATGATGAGAAGTTAGCTATTAGGTATATGGCAGAGATTGATCCATGTTTGTACCTTATAGAAAATGAAAGCCGCCCTATGCTGATCATAAATGGTGAGAAAGATGATTGGGTTCCTGCTAATTTCGCGAAGGACTTTTATGAAAAAGTGAAGAGTAAATACGATAGAAACAATACTGAAATTGAGTTCAATTTAGTTGAGGAATCGCATTACTTTTCCAACGATATGCGAGATCACACGGTGAAATGGTTGAATAAAAATTTGTAAGCTAAAAAGTACATCTGTAGAAATAAACAGCCATACACAATTTAATGTATCCTAGATACTTTTTCTTATCTGATCGAAACGGTTTGGAGCAACACACCTGAAATACATTTGTCCAAAAATTTCATTTGCTGAGCTCTCACGCACAATGATGTGCACCAGAGTACGCCTCCATACCGATGAGGCAAGGCGGAAACTTAGCTAATGTATTTAAGATTTTGTTTCTTTAGATATTTTTGCGTAGGACACACTTGCCATATGCATCGACACAGTGAATACTGAACATATTCTTGGTGAGGTCACGCCAATAGTTTGAATGGTGGACATAGTAACCTCCAGTTCTTCAGCGTTTACTGAGTAAGTATGGCGCGCCGAGTGTCAGGTAGAGGGAGTCCATATCATTTGTTATGCGTTACTCCAACTTGAGAAGGTAGTACAAGTGGAAAGTAGAGTTAAAAAATCAGTCCAGTATCTTGCCTTGGGTATTCTTATATATCCGTGTCTTTATATGCTACTCAATTTTATTATCCCGATACTAATGGCGACTTTGGGTGAAGGTGGTAGCTCATTGGTTGAAATTTTTGAGTCTTTCACCTGGTTTATAATGCCTTTTTTTTCGGTGCTCTACTTGTTAGCTTTCCACCATTTTTCGCCAGTGTTAGGTAAATGGCATCAACGGATTGGGTATACTTTGGTTTTAGCCGCTGTGCTAATCGAAATAGCGACGCCTTGGATGGAAACTGGTCTGGTGTTTAAGGTGGCATCTTTTCTATGTCAGCTTTTTGAGTTAGGCATTTTAGTTAGTTGTATGTTCGTTTTTAGTAGTAAGTTGGGGCCAGATTCTGAGCTTGGAAGAAATGCATAACAAATTAGGATTGAGCGCTGCGTAGTCAGCGTTAAGTCCCGAGAGTTGACAGGCCGAGCCTCTCTATAAGTAAATTTTGTGTTTTACTCTAGAAGGACGTATGCCTGAGTGTTTTTCTCCAAGCAAGGGCAACGTTAATAACGTTCCGCCCTAACTTACTAACATGTCAATCTGATATATCTTGACGTTAAACGGTGAAGTAAGGTTTAATCTGTACAAGACAAACGATTAAAATGATTTTCGATAACTCGATTAACCAATTGTAAAATAAGCATTTAATTTTTTGGTGGTTGGGTTCAAATCCCTATCCCTCCACCACCATTAGAAAGCCCGCTGAGAAATCAGCGGGCTTTTTTACATCTTGAATTTGCAAAAGAGAACTCAAAAATACTAGATAAGTCGTTATCTTATCTAGTTATAAGGTTCGTAGAGTTAAGGCATTAAAAAAGCAGAGCGCTCAGGCTCTGCTTTGATGTTTTAACTGTACGCTCTTCAGAACTTACACTCGTTATTTTGCTACGTTACCTGCCACGTTTAGAGCATCCCATGTACGTGCGAATGGTGGGGCATAACAGAAGTCCATGTAGCCTAGTTGTCGAGTAGTCATCTTGGCTGTGATCGCTACGGCCAGTGCGTTAATGCGGCCAACGGCTCCTTTCTTACCTACGATTTCACCACCTAAAAGGACCTTGGTTTCTGGGTGATAAACCAACTTCACCTTGATGTCTTCTTGGCCTGGGTAGTAATCGGTTTGGTTCTTATCTGAAATCGTCGATACTTTCACATCCAAGTTATGTTCTTTCGCTAGAAGTTCAGATACGCCGGTACACGCCAATTCGTAATCGAGTACTTTCAAGCAAGACGAACCTAAGAAGCCTGACATATAGGTATCTTTACCTGCTAGCTTGTCAGCCATCATACGCGCTTGCTTATTGGCTGTGGTTGCTAGAGGAACATAAACGGGTTTGCTTAGTGCCATATGATGTACGACGGCACAGTCACCTACAGCATGGATGTAAGCGTCTTCAGTGGCACCATATTCATTCACCAGCAACGCGCCATTTTGAGCCTTTGGTAATTCGAATGCTTCCGTGTTTGGTTTGAAGCCGAGTGACAGGATCACGACATCCGCTTCGACATTGCCGTTATCGGTTTCTACGATGTAACCACCTTGCTCGGCATCGCGAATCGCAGACACGCTGCAACCGGTTTTTAGCTCTGCACCGGATTCACGAATTGCACCTTCGACAACTTCAATGATCTCTGGGCTGAACTGACGGCTCATGATGTGTTGTTCACGTTCGATGATCGTCACGTGTTTGTCTAAGCCGTGCGCTGCATCGAATACTTCCAGGCCGATAAAGCCTGCGCCAATGACACACACGCGTTGTTTACTATCGTCTTTAAGCGCTTGTTTGACTGCTAAGCCATCTTCCATGCTTGTTAGTGTGTATACGTGTTCTGGATTGAATTCACCGAATGGTGGAACGATTGGTCGCGCACCTGTTGCAATGACCAACATATCGTAACCGATGACGCTTTCTTCATTTTTGTGACGCACCGTAATGTGTTTTTCAGTGCGGTCGAACGACACCATTTCTGTTTCTACACGTACATCTAAGCCTGATTTTATGGCTTGATCTGGTGTACGAGAGATCATCCGTTCGGTGTCATCAAACATGCCGCCTGCAAAGTAAGGTAGGCCACAGGCTCCGAAAGAGATGTAGCTACGCTTATCTAAAACGATGACTTCGTCTGATGGTTGATTACGTTTGTACTTTGCTGCGAAACTCATACCCGCGGCGCTACCGCCTATAACAACAACTTTCATATTTACTACCTAAATAACCTGAACTCAGGAAAAACACAAGAGCACTCATGTGGAGTGCTCTTAATTAAGTTTGAGAATTATACTGCTGCTTCTTTTGATACTGTCGCTGTAACGTCAGCGTCGTATTGTTCAGTATCCAATGAGCCATTCTTCTTCGCTGTAAGAACGCCTGACAACATAGAACCTGAGATGTTCAGCGCAGTACGAGCCATGTCAATTAGCGCTTCGATAGACACTAGAATCGCGACTACTGTGATGTCTAGACCCATGATGGTCAGTACCGCTACTGCTGCGAACGTTGCACCGCCACCAACACCTGCGATACCGAATGAAGCAATCGCGATAACAGCTATCAGTTGCAGGATAAAGCTCAAGTCTACAGGCATGCCCATGACCTGTGCCGCCATGATTGCTAGCATTGCTGGGTAGATACCGGCACAACCGTTTTGACCGATACTAGTACCGAATGTCGCTGACATGTTTGCTGTTTCTTCGTCTACACCTAGGCGCTGAGTTTGTGTTTCAACGTTTAGTGGAATAGCTGCCATGCTTGAACGAGACCCGAAACCGAACACGAGTACTGGCCAGATTTTCTTCATGAACTTGGCAGGAGAAAGGCCGAACATTGACACCATCACGAAGTGGATGCCGAACATAACGCCAATTGCTACGTAGCTTGCTAGAAGGAAGCGGCCCATTTCTGCTAGTGCGAACAGGTCGTTGGTCATCATGAACGTAGTCATCAGAGCGAATACACCGTAAGGCGTTAGCTTCAGAATTTCACGTACCATTGAAAGCACCACTTCTTTTGCAGAGTTGATGAAATCAACGAAGTTTTGTACTTTCTCTGGCTTACGGTTTTTCACTTGAAGGATGCAGTAACCAAGGAACATACCGAACAGTACAGTTGATAACGTAGAAGTACGTTGAGACCCCGTTAGCATGTCAAAGATGTTGGTTGGAATGATAGACAGAGCCATACCAGACAGACCACTACTCGCCATTGCATCTTGTGTTGCTACCAGTGAATCACCGCGAGCTTCAATCGCACTGTTTGTGCCGATTGTGCTTACTAGCGCGTTCGCATCGATACCAAATAGGTAAATACTTGCGATACCAACGGCTGCTGAGATTGCACAAGTGAAAAGTAGAATACCGATGATTTTTGGTGCGATTCGAGATAGCGCACCACCGCCTTCGACGTTCATGATCGAAGAGATCATCGCCACGAATACCAGTGGGATAACGATCATTTGTAGAAGTTTGATGTAGCCTTTACCGAATACGGAAATCAGTTCAGCAAAGCCAGATGTCGCAACGTTGCCGACACCGAAAACAAGTTGAATTGCGCCACCGAACAACAAGCCAGCAGCAAGCGCACTCAGTACGCGGAAGTTAAAACTTTTCTTTTGCTTTTTGAAGTTCGACAGCAGTGCGCAGAACCCAAAGAACAGTACGCTTAATGCGATAAATGAAACGCTCATGAGAATCTCCTATGATACCCATTAATACCTAAATCGGTTATTTTTTGTATGCGATGGCTTCAACTTCAACCAGTGCGTCTTTTGGTAGTCGTGCTGCTTCAACACAAGAGCGAGCAGGTGCATTCTCAGTCCCAAACACCTCGGTATACACTTCATTAAAGGCAACGAAGTTCTCCATGTCTGATAGGAAGCAGGTAGTCTTCAATACTGTGTCTAAGCCAGCCCCGCTTGCTTCTAAAACAGCCTTCAAATTCTCAAGAGATTGACGAGCCTGCTCTTTGATGCCGCCCTCGACAAACTTCATGGTTTCTGGAACGAGAGGTAATTGGCCTGATGTATAAACCATGTCGCCGTAAGACGTACCTTGTGAGTAAGGGCCGATAGCTGCAGGTGCTTGTTCAGTGGCAATGATCTGTTTCACGATGTAACTCCTAAATTATTGGTTTTATTCTGATTTAAATTCACGGATAAACTTGTAAACCGCCTGACGGCTGATCCCAAGCTGCTCTGATACTTGTGTAGTCGTCTCTTTTAGCTCAAATACGCCGTTATCAAATAAGCAACGGATGATGGCTTTATTACGACCTTTGAAGGAAACCGACTCGTCTTGGTCAACCTCGTTAATGGCTGAACTCAATGCTTGTTGAATGACGTCGTTTGCATTGTTGCTGAATGTCTCGCTTACAATTGTTTGCGGCACATTGCACTGCGGCATCAACGTTTTGACGATTTCTGGGAATGGGAAAGATAAGTTCATGTTGATACACAGCATGCCGATAGGTTTTTGCTGTGGACCAGCCAGCACACAGGTGGTTGATTTCAGTAGGGACCCATCTGCTGCGTTGGTGAAATAGCTCTTCGGAGAAACTTCGCCAGTTTTCTCGAACGTGCTCCACATGCGTAAACCTAAATCGGTGATCGGTGAACCAATTTCACGACCCGTATGATGACCATTGACGATCTTCACGACTGAGTTTTCTAAGCTTTCAAATGAATGGATGACCACTTCGCAGTAAGGACCAATCAAATCGGCGATAGTGTCTGCTAAGCGGAAGTAATTGCTTAAGCATTCTCTGTCTTCATCGGTGAATCGAACTTGTTTTACATTCATGATTTCGGTTTACATTTTTGAACTCAATGACTGAAATCTACTCCTTTGGTGGTATTCCCACAAGGTGCGGTAAACTTCTGTAAACCTGAAGTGAACGTTCAAAACATCAACAAATCGTAAGGTTTAGACCTATATCACGAGCGGAATTTGAACAAGATCACTAAAGATAGCCAAATGAGGTTTAATTTCTTAAACCGCATCAAGGTTTACATATTTAAAACCAAAGGTTGCATTTTTGAACCCTTTGATGATCTAGGACAAGTTATAAGGAAAGGCAAAAAATTGAATTGATTGGTATTGTAAATGCATGGCAATCAAGCATTTACCTTGCGAATGTGGTGGTGAGTAAAGATAGGTGGTTAATTGAAAATGAGGTTGTATTAGAGAGTTAAATTCACAAAAAACAGCTTTTTAATAGGATGCAAGCTAGGATTTAGATCCTAAAAAAGCAGCTGAAGTTGCTGCTTTATTTTGGAGTGTTCTGTTTGATTATTCGCTTGGCAGTTTAAGCTCGACTTGTTTTAGCGCGCGCTGATACATAAACCATGCACAGGTGCCGGCAAGCACATTACCTGTCATTGCGCCCCAGAATAGGCCTTCAATACCCGCAAGCTGAGAGCCAACCCACAAGCTAGGTAAGAAGAAGGCGAACAGGCGCAGCGCTGAAATCGTCAAGGCGGTATAGGACTTGCCTAATGCGTTAGAGACAGAAACCATCAGCATACAGATTCCTAATGGCCCTAAGCTAATAGGTACGATCAGTAGGTGATAGTTTAAAATCGTCGAGACTTCGCTTTCACTGGTCATTAGGTTTGCTAGTCCGCCAGAGAATAACCAAGTCACTAGTGCGATCACCAACTGGAAACCCAATACAAACATGACCGCAATCTTAACGAGCTTACGTATGTTTTCGAGATTGTTCTCTCCCAACATGCGACCAATCATCGGAGGCATCGACATCGTTAGTGCTAGCACAGCGACAATCGAGAAGAATTCAAAACGTGAACCCAATGCCCAAGCTGCAACGGCAGCTGTGCCATAGCCAGCAAGCAGCTTAGTGGCGAACATGGATGAAACAGGAGGCAGCAGCTGACTGATCATCGCAGGCCCCATGATGTTACCAATGGAGCGAACACTCTTGCTGATGTCGAGGTCGTGCCAGTCGAAGGTCATCCAATGCTTCTTGGTGACCTTTGGTGCAACGATAAATATACCCGCACCGAACGCCAAGATGGTCGCAATGGCGGCTCCATTGATGCCCATGTCGAGCATAAAGATGAAAATCGGGTCCAATATTAAGTTGATGATACTAGTCGCGATCATCATTGAACCGGGCAGCATGGTATTACCATTGGCACGACACACACTGTAGAAAAAGTAGAGCAGTGCACCTGTCCAAGAGCTGGCTAGCCAATAGATCCAATAAGAATCAATGATCGGTAATACCGTCGGTGGCGCATCCAACAATTGTAAAATTGGCCCTCGCAGCAGATAGATGATGACGGAGAAAAACGCGACACTCACGCTGCCCATCGCAATCACTAATCCACCAAGCTGCTTAGCGTAGCGCGTTTCATTCGCGCCAATGGCTCTCGCGATTACCGCGGTTGTCGCGATACCTAACCCGACCTGAATACCGATGATGATCATCTGTATTGGAAGCGTGAAACCTTGAACAGCGAGCGGCAGTACGCCCAGTTGGCCAATAAAAGCACTGTCGACAAGCTGGAAGCTCATTAGAGAAAGCACCCCAAACAGCATTGGCCATGTCATTGTATAGAGTTGTCGGCCAAGAGAAGGCGAGGGAGTTGCGGTAGTAGAATTCATAACACTCTTATCGGTCTTGAAGTTAGGCTTGTATTGGTGACAAACCTCTCAATGAAGAATTGTGTAAAGGATAACGTAAGGTCAGCGCGATACCAATGTTTGTTATGCTAGGCAGGTTATCTTTGTTGGCTTTCGGTGAACAAAAAAGCCAGTCGCGATGACTGGCTTTGTTATATCTACTTTCGTTGTATCTACTTGTTGGCGCTAAGCGTTACTTATTCGCAACGTTACCCAGTTTCAACCAAGTATCGATAACCGTATCTGGGTTTAGTGAAACAGAGCTGATGCCTTGTTCCATTAACCACTCGGCTAGGTCGTCATGGTCAGATGGGCCTTGGCCACAAATACCGACGTACTTACCCGCTTTCGCCGCGGCATCGATAGCCATTTTCAGCATCGCTTTAACTGCAGGATTACGCTCGTCAAATAAGTGCGCAACGTCACCTGAATCTCGGTCTAGGCCAAGTGTCAGTTGGGTCATGTCGTTTGAACCGATCGAGAAGCCATCGAAGTACTTCAAGAACTCCTCAGCCAAAATCGCATTGGATGGAAGCTCACACATCATGATGACCTTCAGACCTTGGTCACCACGACGTAGGTTAAACTTAGCCAGAATATCGATAACCGATGCCGCTTCGCTCGGGGTACGAACGAATGGGATCATGATTTCAACGTTCTTCAGTCCCATTTCGTTACGAACACGTTTTAGCGCTTGAGTTTCAAGCTCGAAACAGTCTTCAAATACTGAAGAGATGTAACGAGATGCGCCACGGAAGCCCAGCATTGGGTTCTCTTCATGTGGTTCAAACGTTTTACCGCCAACAAGGTTGCTGTATTCGTTCGACTTGAAGTCAGACATACGTACGATCACACGCTTAGGCCAGAATGCAGAAGCGATAGTCGCAATGCCTTCTGTTAGCTTGCTTACGTAGAAATCGATAGGATCTTTGTAGCCACGGATGCGCTGGTTGATTTCTGCTTTGATCTCATCTGTTTGCTCATCGAAGTTCAACAGAGCTTTAGGGTGAATACCGATCATCTTGTTGATGATGAATTCAAGACGAGCAAGGCCAACACCTTCATTCGGGATTTGAGCGAAGTCGAAGGCACGATCTGGGTTACCCACGTTCATCATTACTTTAGTTGGCAGCATTGGTAGCTCATCAACCTCAGAACGTTTGATCTCAAAGTCGAGTTCGCCGTTGTAAACGTAACCTGTTTCGCCTTCTGAACATGACACTGTTACGGTGTCGCCGTCATTCAGACTGTTTGTCGCGGTACCACAACCAACAATTGCAGGGATACCTAGCTCGCGAGCAATTATTGCTGCGTGACAAGTACGGCCACCACGGTTAGTCACAATCGCAGAGGCTTTCTTCATCACAGGTTCCCAGTCCGGGTCTGTCATGTCAGTTACCAGCACGTCGCCTTCTTGAACCAGTGACATTTGGTCTAGAGAGTCAACCAAGCGAACAGGGCCAGAGCCAATACGTTGACCGATAGCACGTCCTTCCACCAAGACATCTGCTTTGGTGTTTAGCTCGTAACGCTCAATGACATTTTGGTCACTTTGAGAACATACTGTCTCAGGACGAGCTTGAACGATGTAAAGCTTGCCGTCGATGCCATCTTTTGCCCACTCAATGTCCATCGGACGTTGGTAGTGCTTCTCGATGATCATCGCTTGCTTTGCTAATTCTTTGATCTCTTCATCGTTCAGTGAGAACTCGTTACGCTCTTGAGTATCTGTGTCGATGATATCAACTTGCTTGCCGATCTCTTGGTTGGTTGAGTAGATCATCTTGATCAACTTAGAACCAAACGTCTTTTTAACCACTGGGTAGTGACCCGCTTCTAGCATTGGCTTGTGAACGTAGAACTCATCTGGGTTCACCGCGCCTTGCACGACCATTTCACCTAAGCCCCAAGAAGAGGTGATGAATACCACTTGGTCGAAGCCTGATTCAGTATCAAGCGTGAACATCACACCTGAAGAGGCTTTGTCTGAGCGAACCATACGCTGGATGCCCGCAGACAATGAAATGCCGCGGTGATCAAAGCCTTGGTGTACTCGGTAAGAGATAGCGCGATCGTTAAACAGAGAAGCGAACACGTGTTTAGTCGCTTCGATAACCGCATCGATACCTTTCACGTTAAGGAAGGTTTCTTGTTGGCCTGCAAAAGAAGCATCTGGAAGGTCTTCAGCTGTTGCCGATGAGCGAACCGCAACAGACAATTCTTCGTTGCCTTCAATCAGTTCGCGGTAGTTATCACGGATATCTTGCTCTAGTGATTCTGGGAAGGGTGCGTCTAGAACCCATTGTCGAATCGTTGCACCTGTCTTACGCAGTGCGTCAACATCTTCAACATCAAGTTCATCAAGGAGTTGGTGTATGCGCTCATCAAGACCTTTGTAGTCAAGAAAGTTGTTAAACGCATAAGAGGTGGTAGCAAAACCATTAGGTACTGATACGCCAGCGTTGGCTAGGTTAGAAACCATCTCACCAAGTGAAGCATTCTTACCGCCGACTTTGTCGACATCTTCCATGGAAAGGCCATTGAACCATAGGGTGTTATTTTGCATTTATTTCTCCAGAAACATAGCAAGCATTGTAGGGATTTAAAGGCAAACGATTACGTATCAGTTTAAAAAAATGTAAATTATTTTCTAAAGCTGTGGGGGACGTAATAGTCAGCAGGGTTTCGTTATATATATATTATGGTTCCCATCCTACTCAAAATAATTTTAAACATTAAATAAAAAATGCAAATTGATATCCAAAGTCGTGATGTATTCTATGTTTCTGATGGAACGGCCATAACATGTGAGACTTTAGGGCATGTTGTTCTAGGTCAATTCCCATTCGAAGCTAATGAAAAAACCTTCCCGTTTGTCGAAAGTGAAGACAAACTTTCTGATTTATTGAAAGAGATCGAGATTTCATATCGAGCAACAGGCCATGAACCTTTGGTCTTTTTCTCGATTGTGATACCGGAGATAAAACTGAAGCTGTTAGATGCGCCTGCGCATTGTTATGACGTGTTAGAGAGTATCGTGCAGAAAGTGCAAGATGATACGAAAATGGCGCCTAAGCCGAAGCTGCAGCGTTCTCGTAGCGTCAATAAAGACTCGGACAAATACTTCGACCGTATTGCTGCTATCGAATACACGTTAGCGCACGACGACGGCATTACTTTAAAAGGCTTGGAAGAGGCAGACATTATCTTGTTGGGAGTCTCTCGTAGCGGTAAAACGCCAACGAGCTTGTACATGGCAATGCAGTTTGGTTTACGCGTCGCAAACTATCCGTTTATCCATGATGATATTGCTCGCTTAAGGTTGCTACCGGAATTTGAGATATATCGTCATAAGCTGTTTGGTTTGACGATTGATGCGGAAAGGCTGACCGAGATCCGTGAAAATCGATTGGCAGGTAGCGAGTACGCAAGTGACTCTCAATGTTTGTATGAGCTGCAAACGGTAGAAGGTTTGTTCAGACGTGAAGCCATTCCATACATCAACACCTCGTCACTGTCTGTTGAAGAGATTTCGACACGAATCTTGGAACGTACAGGTTTGCGACGCCGACTTCTTTGATCTTTCGTTTGTGATCTAGCGATCTTGCTGCTTTATTCGAGGTGGCAATTTCATCAGCGTCCCTGAAAATAACAACCTATTTCTGATAAAGCCGTAAACGTGAAACCCAAGTTAAGTGTATTTTAATAAAAAGCCCCGGCCATAAGGCTGGGGCTAATCATCAAATATTACTGTTCAACCGACTTAACCAAAAAATGATCTATAGTTAAGTTCTCACCTGGTTCAATCAATTTAAACTCTACTTTCACTAAATCGCCTTTTGCTTTAAATGCGTTTAGAGTAAGTTTCAAAGCCTGATCAGTTGCGTCTACATTGTGAGCAACTTGTCGGCCATCAATAAATACATCAAAAGGCTTTTGCCCTTTTTCTATTACTGTTTCAATCGTGTAGCTATCGCTCTCTGTCGCATAGAACGCGCTTTGAATACTTCCATCATTTAGCCATTTTGTTTCATTGAAATCAACGTTGCTAGCGCGCCAGTAAGAATAAAATGCATGCAAGTTATCAATATCGTTTTGTGTTTCCGGCGTCCATTTGATAGCGTCAAAATCAATTGGCTCGGCATAGCTAAAGCCATGATCTTTCATCGTCTTGTGAATGAATGGTAAACGCGCGATCACATCATCAAATGTATCAGTCCATCCGCCGATTTCACTGGTGCTATACTGCAAACCAATCTCACCGATTAAGTAAAGTTCACCGTCTTTTTCAATGGTGATGCCTGAACCTGAATCACCATGAATAGTAAGCCAGTTTAAGTCCGTCTTTTCTAATGTACGGAAATCATATGAATATTCAGCAAGCCAGCGATCTTCATATTCACTGTGCATTACCTGTTTAGTTCCGCCGTTTCTGTGGTTGTAATTGCCGTAACCAATTTGATTAACCTGGTAAACTTTCGAGTAATCAAACATCCCCTCTTTAGGTAGTTTTGCTGGCTCGATTTCTGTGATCGGCGTATCTAGTCGAACAAGGGCGAAATCACCAAAACCGCGATCATTTTTATACGGGAAATTGTATTCTCCAAATTGACCCACCGGATTCGTGCTCGCAACCTTGTGCGTTATCTGCTGATAAACGCCGTTTTCGTCTTTTTCGTATGAATAACAGGTCACAGTGTTTTGATACCCGTCAGATTTCGAGCCGCTTACATGGCTTGCAGTGATGACCCAAAACGGATCAATTAGCGTTGCTGAACCTACATTCATCTTGCAAGCAAAATCAAACTTTGTTTGCAATGCAAATTCTTTGTGTTGTTGAACTGATCGATCAAATCGGGTCAAACCAGCGTTTGTAGAAAATGAGGCTAAAACCGCCGTTGCAATTAATAGCTTTTTCATTATTTCACCTCACTTAAATTGATTGCTTCTAGCGCATGGTAAGGGTCGTTATCTTTCCAGCTGAATTGATCGTTCTTTGCTTTATATGTGATTGTTAGCTCATCTGTTGTCGTATTAGTTGAAAACTCGACACTGTTCTTTGTAGTTGATATGTGCGATGGGTAGTAGTTTGTAATGGTTACACAGTCATTTTTCAAACATGCTGTGAACTCTGACATAGCAAGCCAGTTATGTGTATACAGATCTAGCTTGAATTCTCCAGCCTTGCCGGGCTTTACGGTAAACTCAAAGCCACCTCCATGCTTGACGAGAATGGCATGATTTGATTCGCCCAGAAAATCTCTAGAGCTGCCACTGTTCCATAAGTATTCATTGCCGTGAGCTGGTTTTTGAGCTTGGAATTCAAACTCACCAAATGTTTTTACATCGCTAATAAGGTTTGTTTTTGGCTTTGATTGTGAACGGTTTTCACCGTACCAAAAAGCCCAATCTATGCCGTTTAAATCAACGGTATCAACATATCTAAATTCACTATCATTCTCTGTTTTGTATCCGTGAAATTTTGATGTGACTAAAAGCGTTTCGCTTTGTTCTGTAGAAATATTGGAAAGTGTTTCTGTTTCTGATGCAATTGATCCGGCGGAAATCAAAGCAAGTGATAAAAGTTTAAGCCTCATTGTCAGTTCCTTTTATATAAAGTTACTGAACTATATGTGGTAATTATGAGGTAAATGTAAGCGGTTTGTAAGTGTCTATTTTTATTGAATAAAGATCAAAAATAGCGCCATGATGTCGTGATGGGAATTTGACGATCTATATATCTAAGACAATTTTGATTCATCCCATTCAAACCGTTTCTCGGCTTCTTGAGTTCTGATTCATGCTACTTTCCAATTTTCTGATTGGGCATTGTCCGCTTTATCTAGGACGGGTCAGAAATCAATTTGAAACATAAATAAAAACCGAAGCGCTAGGCTTCGGTTTTTAGTCTATTTAAGCAGCCCGACACCAAGCTCCTTGCTTTTGCGTTCCATCCAGTGATCAAGTTCCGGTGGCCATTCAATACTTGGCTCTACGTAGAAACCGCGAAGCATTGAGAAATAAAGAGCTTGATCAACCAAAGGTAGCGATGATTCACCATTCTCTAGTTCCAATAGAAGCTCTGCATCTTTCAGCAATGGGTTAATCAGTTGAACGTATTGTGGGGTCTTTTCTAAGAGCTCTTCAAAATTAAAGCCTTCGGTCTCTTTATTAACACGCCAAGCTTCTTTTGCTCCAGCCGAACGATATTCAGCCAAGTCGAGGTTCCACCAACGTGGGCGTCCGATCTGTTGAGTGAGAGGGAAAGATCGGCTTTGGAAAAGAGTAGCCTGCTCTGAAGGTTCACGTTGCGCATCATTTGATTTCAAATCCATGAAATAAGCAATGATGTCTAGGCTTTCGGCCATGATAGAACCATCGTCTTTCTGTAAGACGGGCACCATTTTTTTACCGATCAGATCGATAAGGGTTTGGGCATCATCATAATCCACAGAAACAAGTTCGATGTTCAAGCCGAGAGATTGAGCAATGTAGGCAACTCTTGCACAGAAAGGGCAGTGGTCGTAAATGTAAAGCTTCATAGCTTCCCTCATTTATGGTCATTACAAGTATAAGATAATGCTAATGTACCAGAAACTCTTACGAATACTAAGCATCAATAAATGCCAAGTTCCAGTAAACGCTTAGCACTAATAAACAGTATGCACTACCAGACAATAAGTATTTAGTGTAGATACTCTTTACTGAATTCTATTGTCCGTTGGATTGGACGTTATTGTAATGAGTAAATTAGTGGGGAAGCTGGTGGGTAATCACAGGCACAAAAAAGGCTCTGGCTGCTCACTCTAATGCAGAAGAATGAAGTCAGCCAAAGCCTCAATTTTGTTACCTTTAGCAGAGTGACTACTAAAAGAGCGGAGCGGTTAAACTATGCTTTTTTAAGGTCTTTTGCAGGGTAAGTAAGCGTCATTATTGCGCCTTCTACTGTTGTAACATGAACGTAGCCACCACCAGCACTTAGGCCAATTACTACCATTTCACCTAGCTCAACACCTTTTGTTGCAACAACGCGATCATCAACTGAAAACACTTTACACACCTTCAATAAAATAAATAAATACGACAGATATCGAACGCGGATTTAAACAGATGGTATCCCAATCAACTAATCCGGTTATTTGTCGTAAAGATTAAATTTAGTTATGCATAAATCGGCATTTCTTAAAAATCAGTTGGTTAACATGCTTGGGGTGTTATTTGTCGGCGGGATAAATGACACCAACTTGCTGACGCATATCTGTAATTAACTTGGCAACGGTTAAAGCACGCAGTTGGGCTTGAGCTTGGGTGCTTTTGTCACCAGCAATGCAGTTTGCAAAGGCTTGGGCCTCGTAACTCATGGAGTTTTCGCTCTGTGCTTGAGTTAGGTTTTCTACCGTGCCATCACGATAGCGAATCTTAACGTCGGTGCATTCTGCAATGTGATCGATGATGATCGATCCCTGTTCGCCTTGGATCTCGCTTGGTACGTAAGAGTCGCTGACTTTAGAGTGCGCAAGGGTTACATCAAATTCTGGATACTGGAAGATCGCACAGCCATGCGCATCCACACCTGAGTCAAGTAGCTTTGCCGAAGCCAGCGCATTCTCAGGTTCACCAAACAGAGCAGAAGTCGCGGCTACGCAGTAGAAGCCAATATCGACTAATGAACCGTTAGAGAAAGCTGGGTTGAAGGTGTTTGGGTTCTCGCCGTTTAGGTATTTCTGGTAACGCGATGAATACTGACAGTAGTTGATGTGCGCTTTATGCACTTTGCCTATCTTTTTTAAGCCGAGTTGAACTTGCTCAAAGTTCGGTAGATACTGAGATTTATACGCCTCAAACAGCACCACACCGTTCTTCTGAGCGACCTCAAACATGTGTGTTGCTTCTTCAATATTCGATGCGACAGGCTTCTCACAGATGACATGCTTGCCGTGTTCCATCATCAAGATAGATTGCTCGCAGTGCAGTGAGTTTGGTGAAGCGATGTACACGGCTTCAACTGTGTTGTCATTTGCCAATGCGTCGAGTGAGTCATACGTCGTTTCAACGTTAAATTCTTGGGCGAACTGTGCCGCGCTGGCCAGATTTCGTGAATAAACAGCAGCCAACTGCATTGATTGTGACTCATGAGCAGCTTGAACAAATTTCTGTGTAATCCAATTGGTTCCAATTACAGCGAACTTAATCATAAGGTATCCAATAGTTAGTATATTAATTCTATGAAGATAGTAGCACTCAATGGCTAGCATTGTTTCCGAGATTTGTGGAACAATTTTCCACGATCTTTAGCCTGATATTAATATTAACTCGCCTAAACCTGAGCTTTGTAGAGCATCATAATAAAGTCTTTTGTTGTGTTGTTTCTGAGGTGGGAGGTGCAGGTTAGTTTCAGTGAACGATTGTATTCTCTCAATTGGTGGTTTATTGGAAGTGTTTAATATAAAAGACTCAATACCCAAAGAATGAAGATCTATTGATTATATCCTCTCGTCAATTCTTAAGAAATATTATACAAGCTGAATTGATGTGCAATTACATTTATATGCAATCGCGTAATTAACCTATGGTGTTTTAATATCATTTTGTTTAGTAATTGATAACATTTTAAGACAATAAATGTTATCGATTGGAACCAATTTATGTTACAGAGTCACGAAGTTGAACATAATTGGAATAATGAACAACATTTGTTTTAGATTGGTTCTAATTATGAGAGATAGGGGGGTTACTTTTGTTGATATTTATATTAATTTCTTATGGGTTAAATTATTAGTGGGTGTTTTTTACTGTGAAGTCTATCATCATTTCGTTGGAGCGAAAGTCAGAGCGATTTTTATCTAGCCAAGAACAACTTTTAAATATTAAGAAATTAGACATAGAAAAGCTGAGTGGCGTTGATGCTAGCTTATCTAAAGACCACCCTTTGATGAATCGTTATGATGAAGCCGCCTTTTATGCATTGAATGGAAGAGTCGCCGTTCCTGGTGAAATTGGTTGTTACAGTAGCCACTATTTGGCATGGGAAAAGTGTATTGAACTGAACCAGCCGATTATTATCTTTGAAGATGATGTAATGGTTGATGTTGATGTCTTCGAAAAAACGGTTCAGCACGCCAGTGAGCATATTGAAGAGTGTGGTTATATTCGGTTAGAAAATTACTCTAACAAAAGAGAGTATAACTATGTTGTTGAAAACCTAGATGACGAACAAAGTCTAGTGCGACATATTAAAACACCACTATGCACCACTGCCTATATGATCACACCGCATGTGGCGAAAATTTTTATAGAAAAAAGTGAACGATTCCTCTACCCAGTAGATGTATTTATTAGAAATGTATGGCTTCATAAGCAACCAACTTACGGAATATCTCCTGCAGGATTAACCGGGGGAGAAGGTGGCTCAGTCATTGGGAATCGGTCTTCTAGAACAAAAAAATCACTCCGTATTAAAACTCTAAAATTCTTAAGTAAGTTTAGAGATGTCGCTATGAATGGTTTGTTCAATTTGACCTATACCGTAATAATCAAAAAAAGCAGACCCAAAATGTTTAACGGTTTTTAATCGTTTCTTATCTGATTGATTTTACGTCATTCGTTTAGAACGAACCGAGATTTAGATATAAGAACAGCTCCCAATTGGGAGCTGTTCTTCGTTATCGTGTCATGTAATTAGTGGTATCAAGCTCTAGCTCGAAAGTTTTGTTAAAAGAGTAGGACGGTGCACAGCTAAGCTATTTTTGCTAAGGTGTTATTGAATTTAAAAAGGTAGTGATATGCAAATCCGGAACGCTAAGGTAACTGATATTAGCTCGATCTTAGAGCTCTCTATGCAAATAAATCGTCAACATCATCTTGGTGCCCCTATAGTATTTGCTCCCGCTTCTCATGGCTTGGCTGATAGTGAAGAATATTGGTTGGGATTGATGCTTGATCCGGTTGGCACTTTCTTAGTTGCGGTTGACGCTCAACAGGTTGTTGGTTTCTTGGTGGGGAAGGTAACGCAGAATAAAGGGGTAAGCTTCATTCAGTCTCACAAAATAGCGCGAGTGAATACGATTGTGGTAAACGATCAGGTTCAGAGCCAAGGCGTCGGCAAAGCGTTGATGAAATCGTTTAATCAGTGGGCGCAAGCGAGCGGTGCTATTGAGCTTAGGTTAGAAGTGATGGAGTTTAATCAGCAAGCTAAGGGTTTCTATGAGTCGTTAGGCATGGAAACTCAATCACGAACCATGTCCATGCGCTTTGAGGAGAACTAAAGGTGCGTCTATTTTTGCCTTTATTACTGTGTTTACTGTTTGTAGCTTCGAGTGTGCAAGCTGAAAAGGTTGTGGTTGAAAAGATAATTTCTGACGCGACGGCAATCGAAACCATTGTATTCGAGTCGAAACCGGCTCACTCTCAGCGTGTCTCAACGTCTTCCTCTAACTCACCCTCTTCAGTGATCTCAAATTCCAAACATGTGATTATTGTGGATGATGTTCTTAGCAGTAACTCTGGCGAACAAGTTGCCCAGCTGTCTCAAGGTTCATCTAAACGTCCCCCTCAAAGCTCTTCTCAACAGTCTTACACTCTAACCGGTCCCTTTTCTGAGGCAGACTCTCTGTCGCAAGTGGTTACTTTAGTCAAAGTTGATAAATCGAAACGTAGAATGTACCTACTTAAGGGTGATGAGGTCATTCAAGAGTTTCGTATTGCGTTAGGGAAACAACCGAAAGGGCATAAACGTTTTGAAGGAGACAACCGAACACCTGAAGGGGAATACCAGCTCGATTATGTGATGGAAGAATCGGATTTTCACCGCTCGGTGCATATCAGCTACCCGGAACCTTCGGATATGCAGTGGGCTGAAGAAAATGATGTCGACCCTGGAGGGAATATCAAGATCCACGGTATTAAAAATGGTGAGCGCCGTTCGCCTAGTTTTATTCAAAGCTTTGATTGGACGGATGGTTGTATTGCACTAACCAATCAAGATATGGATGAGTTCATTCAACTCGTAAAAATGGGTACCCCTATCCATATCGAATGGTAGTCATTGGTACCCAGTTTTCTTAATCACTTTCGGAATCTATTCGCGCAGTCAATTCGCGAAACCAACTTCCGAAATTAACCGCTAAAGCCAGTTAAAGTAAGACTCGACCTGCACTGAATATCGCAATCACGATCAGCAATGCAATGGTGACAGGCTTGAACTTCGCTCCACCAAACCTCTCAAACAATTTCGAACCGACATAGCCGCCAAACATGCTGCTTGGTAAGAGTGCTAGAGTAAGCCAGACCACATCACGATCGACTAACCCTGCGATAGAGGCCGTAACAAAGGCGCTGGAATCAGCTAGTACAAAGAACGCAATCAGGCCTGCTCTGGCAATGTGTGGTGCGACAGGACTTGCCAATGCATGCGTGCCAACCGGAGGGCCAGACATGGAAGCTGCACCATTCATTATCCCCGCAAGGCTGCCTAGAATATAGGGAGCAAATCTAGGTTCGCTTTTGTATTGGAACCCTTTGTAGATCATGATTGCTGACCCAAGAATGAAGGCACTGATGATCAAGATGATCGTGTCTTGGCTAACGGATTTGAGCAACAGCAAGCCGACGGGCGTGAAGGCCAAACAGGGGATAAATACCTTTGAAACCCATCGCCAATTTACGTGATGTTTAACCTTCGGCAGCAATTGGATATTGCCTAACAGGTCGATCAGCATGAAAACAGGAACCAGTTCGATAACAGGCACGAATAACGCACTCAATGGCAATGCCACTAAGGTGAAACCAAAACCTGAGAAGCCACGAACAATAGCGGCGAAAATGAAGATTGCACCCAAAATTGGGAAGGTTGGACTAAAAATGAGATCCATAAATTAAGTAACCAATGAAGCTGTCTAAATAGAACGAGCGATGAAACCAAGTGAGTAGCGGAATGTACTCCTACTCACTTGTGTTTGCTACTTAATTTTATGGTTTCCCGAGAATTAATTTTAAGGCATCCCGGGAGTTTATTTAAAGTTTATCGGGGCTATTTTTGCGGTATTTACGAGCTCAATTTATAGGATTGAACTGATTCGGAAAATCAGTAAATACAGCATCTACTTTTGAGAGAAATTTGAAGCGAGACGGATCATTGACGGTGTAGCACCATGTTTGAATGTTTGCTTCACCAAGTGTATCAAGATCGCTCTGCTTCAGATGCTCGTAGTTCATGTGACAGCTGAACGCTTTAACCTCATCAATCAGCATAAGATCATCTTGAGTCAGTTGCTCTGTGATCACACCGACACGGTATCTAGGTAAATGACGAGCGATTTCAGCAACGACTTGATGGCTGAAGCTTGAAAGCAAAACTCTGTGGGTGTCTAGATTTGAATGGATCAACTCGGTGTGCAGCAAATCAACGACATGAGGAGCTTGATGTCGGCTATCGACTTTGACTTCTAGGTTGACGCTGAGATCATACAGCTCAACAAGCGCGAGCAACTCTTCCAGCGTCAGTATTTTCTCACCCGCGAACTGCTCAGACTTCCAACTGCCAAAGTCAAGCTGACGCAGTTCTGCAAGGGTATGTTCGTCGACACGACCCTTGCCATCGCTGCAGCGCTCAAGCGTGTGGTCGTGACAAACCACAAGTTGATCATCCTGAGTGGGCTGAATATCAACTTCAATCCATTTCAAACCGAGTTTCGCCGCTTGTTCAATGCTTGCTTTGGTATTTTCTGGGTGAGTACCTGCTACACCTCTATGACCTACGATGATAGACGACATAATTAATCCCTCTTAAAGACGCACCGTAAAAACGCATTAAATATCAGTGTACTCGATTAAGCGAGAGCCGTCGTTAAGCTTGTCGCATCTTCGTGTGACTCCTGTGATGTGAAGTTATTTGGGTGAATGCGTTTGCCAAGATTGTCAAAAATATGCAGGTTGGATTTATCGATTCTTAGCGCTAGGGGGACGGCTTGGCACAGTGTCGTTTCGGGTGTTACTGCAATGAAGGGCTGCTCGTTCACCAGACCATGAACCAATTGATTTGGACCCAAAGGCTCAACCACACTGATACGCAGTTCAAGAGGCAAGGTATTCATCATCAATTCTGAACCAATTTCAGAGTGCTCTGGACGAATACCAAGTGTGATAGCTGTATTTTTTACGTGGGCGTACTCGGGTAAGTACATTTGCTGATCACCAATCTCAAGGTATCCGTCATCGAGTGTTGCTGGTAAAAAATTCATTGCAGGGCTGCCAATAAAGCTTGCCACAAAGGTGCTGGCAGGCTGGTGGTAGACTTCTCTTGGTGTGCCGACTTGTTCAATTTGGCCTTTGTTGAGCACCACGATTCTATCAGCCAGTGTCATGGCTTCGACTTGGTCATGAGTCACGTAAACACTGGTCACGCCAAGTTCGTGTTGCAGTTTTTTGATCTCTAATCTCATGTGAGCACGCAGTGAGGCATCTAGGTTAGACAAAGGTTCGTCAAACAGGAAAAGTTGAGGGTCGCGCACAATCGCTCGCCCCATAGCAACACGTTGACGTTGACCACCCGAAAGCTTGGCTGGCTTGCGGTCTAGGTATTCTTCGATTTTCAGCGTTTTGGCGACTTTCTCAATTTTCTCTTCAATAAGGTGCTGACTAACACCTCGGTTCTTTAAGCCATAAGCTAGGTTTCTGTAAACCGACATGTGCGGGTAGAGCGCATAATTCTGGAAGACCATCGCGATATCACGCAGGGCAGGTTTCTCTGTATCAACACGGCGACCACTTAAGTGAATCTCGCCACCAGAAATGCTTTCCAAACCCGCAATGGAACGTAGGATAGAAGACTTGCCACAACCAGAAGGACCCACCAAAACAAGGAACTCACCCTCATCGATATCAAGCGAGACTCCTTTGACGGCTTGGTGGCCGTTTTCATACGTCTTTACCAAGTTCTTGATACCCAGCATGATGGGAGCTTTGCGCGTACGATCGTGAATGGCTTGGTTGTGCGCTAACGTTTGTTTTAGCTTTGGCATCGGGGTGTCCTCTGTATTTTTGTGGATAGCTTGGTGAGAAGGCAGGTGATCTGCTCCAGTCAGA